>JANNPM010000515.1:0-6872 GCA_031400145.1 Chryseolinea sp.
CTTATTGACGATTTTCACCGACGTGGTAATGATTGCTCCCGGTAGTGGCAGGGAGATGATCTTCAATTCCCGGACGGCCGCAATATATCCAATTGGAATAGGGATATTCCTAGAATGACACATGTATCCGATATGAACGGCGGCAGTCTGTGCAATGTTTTCAACGAGTCCCGGCTCTGCAAAGGCGCCTTTGTCAATAAAAATATTTTCTGGTTCTATGGCAAATTGTGTGATTGCGTGATCGTCGCTTGCGGCTATCAAACTATGAACCATCACAATCGGGTGACGCTGGGGTATGTATCGGAGTATATCGTCGCGGTCAGCCAGCATCAGGGGCCACAAAATTGATCAATTTGCCCAAAAATTAAAATAATTGAACCATTGTTCAGGGTACATTCTGACTTTTTGTTCCAGTTGACCAATGAATGATTTCATCAGCCTGTCCATAAAATCAACTTTTGACTCGGTTCCCGCCCGTTCGATCAGGGCACTGCCATAGAAATGGTAATGGGTCAGCGATTCCTTAAACGCAAACACCACACAAACCGGTACCCTGAAGGTAGCGGAAAGGAAAAACGGCCCGAGCGGAAAGAGAGCTTCTGATCCCAGAAATTCTCTTGAAGCAGTCTTATTGCCCTCAATAAAGCGGTCAGCGTGCAGGCAGACAAGCTCGTTATTTTGCAAAGCTTCACCTATCGCATACACGTGCGACATATCATCCTTTATCAGGATAGCATGGAGATTTCGGCCACCTGTTACACGATCAAGATATTCCTTGATCTGCTGGTGTTCGCCGTCATACATGACGACATTGATCCGCGTGTCCAGCCGTCGAAGCAAGTGGCCAGCAGTTTCCCAATTGCCAACATGGCCACTCAGCAAAATTCCACCCCGGCCCTTTAGCACAATTTGTCTCAGGTTGTCCTCGCCGTCGAAGTCGAAAGTAAGTCTGTTATTAATGCCTGCCATGACGATCACTTTGTCCAGAATTGTCTGGGCGAAGAGAAAATAATTGCGATAGGCGCTGGCGACAGACCGTAAAATGTCATATCCATGGCGTTGTCTGAAATAATGATAACTATTCTTCGTGGAAGCGCGTGAAAAAAGAAGAAAGTGAAGTGCTACAAACCGCAGGATGAAGTAGGTCGGACGAACTCCCCATCTGTTGCAGATAGAAAACAATATGCGATATCCCAGCGCAGTACCTTTGGATTTTCCCTGCCACTTCGGCATCATTCAGGAGGCTACTTTTTCACCGATGCACCTTACGACGTAATCATAGAAGCTTTTAAAAGTGTCAATGCCATCGAAATCCTCCGGTTTCACCTTGAATCCAAAGTTATTTTCCAGCAACACGACAAGGTCGATATAATCAAGACTGTCAAGTTCAAGCGCATCCTTCAGGATAGCCGAAGGCTTTATTTTCGCAGGATCCAACTCAAACTCCTCCACCAAAAAACTATTGATCTTATCAATTACAGTCGCTGTTTCCATTACTAATTACTTCCACTTTTTAACAATCAAAGTCGAATTGGTCCCTCCGAATCCGAATGAATTTGACAAAAATACATCAATATTTCTATTCGTGGCCGTTGTAATGATGTTCAGCTTGGCCGAGTCCTCATCTGGCGTTTCGAAATTAATATTTGGCGCGACGAAAGCGTTTTTCATCATCAGCAGAGAGTAAACAATTTCGCTCGCCCCGGCCATCCAACATTCATGGCCTGTCATTGACTTTGTTGAGCTTACGGGCGTCCTTGACTCGCCAAACACGTCATGAATGGCTTTTGCTTCGCTTGCATCACCCGCAGGTGTCGATGTTGCATGGGCGTTCACATAACTGATCTCGGAGGCCATCATGCCCGATGCTTTCATAGCCATCATCAGTGATCTTGCGGGGCCCTGAACGCTAGGATTAGAGATGTGCTCTCCGTTTGACGAGAAGCCATACCCGATCAGTTCGCCAAGGATGGTTGCTTTTCGCTTTTTTGCGGATTCCAGACTCTCGAGAATTACCGTGGCAGCACCTCCACTAGGCACCAACCCATCGCGATGCTTGTCAAATGGCCTGGAAGCGGCTTGCGGCTCACTTTCACGGACAGAAAAGGCACCAAGCGCGTCAAAATTGCCCATAGCATATATGTTGAGCTCCTGGGCACCACCGCAAACTATGCAGTCTTGCATTCCGTTTCTGATGAACATCGACGCCAGGCCAACGGCATGCGAACCACTTGCGCACGCGGCGCTCACCGTAAAATTGATCCCCTTAAGCCTGAAAATCGTCGCCAAATTCATGTTAACAGTAGAATTCAAAACCTGGAAGACGTTGCCGGATCCGACCATCATCGTGTCTTTCTTTTCCCGGATGATGTCAATGGCTTCAATAACCGGTTGTGCGGAGCTGTCATTGCCGTAAATAATGCCTACTTCGTTTTTGTCAAGAAAATCCTGATCTAGGTTTGCTTGGTGCAACGCTTCCTGCGTAGCCATATAGGCAAACTCGCCCTGTTCAGGCAGCATCACCCTTGCACGACGATCCAAAATTCCTTTCAATACCGGCCGCTCAATAAATCCCGTAAGTCCGGACCGGTATCCCATCGCTTTCCGGGCGGGATCGAGGATGACACCCGATTTTCCCTCGTAAAGGGACTTCGTGACCTCCGTCAGATTTTTGCCAATTGAAGAATAAATTCCGATACCCGTTATGACGACTCTGTTCATCTTGGATCATGCTGGCATAATTGCTCACCCAGGCTATTCTTCCGCAAAATAAGATTTAAAATTCTTATCGCCGGGTTGAAAGTTTTCAAACTATGGGAATGTATAAGGCCTGTAATTTTTTGTTCAAAAATGATCAGGTGTACAGCCCGCCGTTTATCGAAAGGACCGTACCGGTGATGTATGATGACTTGGATGAGGCGAGGAATGCAACAGCGTCCGCTACCTCTTCAGGTTCACCGAACCGCTTCATGGGAATAAGACCCTTCAATTCTGCTTCATTAAGATCTTGCGTCATGTCTGTCCGGATAAACCCAGGTGCCACTGCATTAACCGTGATACCACGACGCGCCACTTCCTGCGCTAGCGCTTTGGTCGCACCGATCACACCGGCCTTCGCCGCCGAATAGTTCGTCTGCCCGGGCAGGCCCTTTAAGCCGCTTAATGAAACAATAGTAACGACGCGGCCATATTTATTTGTAAGCATTCCATTGATTACATGCCGTGTAACATAATAGAACGCATCAAGACTGGAACCTAGTACGCGCTTCCACTGCTCGTCGGTCATCCAGACCATCAAAGCGTCGTCCCGTATACCTGCGTTGTTGACAAGTATCTCTATTGTTTTGTCCAGGTTACGGGTTATCCAACCTCCCAACACATCGTCTACTTCTCCTTTGCTGGATACATCGAATTTCAGGAGTTCTCCCGACCCGTTTTTCTCCTCTACGAGCGCCAGTGTATGGGCAGCTTCAACATTGTTGCTCCTGTAATTTATGATAACGTGATAACCCATCTCCGCCAGTTTAACACAGGTGGCCCTTCCTATGCCGCGTGATCCACCGGTAACCAAAGCGTATTTCATTTCAGACCTTTACCGATGAGCCTAGTTGAATCAAGTATTTTCGGATCGACTGGATGTCACCGTAACGCGGTTTATCTTCCACTATGGGACCAACAACAGCCCTTACCTGTTCGTAAAGTGAATGAGAGAATGGGGAGAGGCGGGTCTGACATTTTAGGAAATCAACGGCCTGCATTACAGCCAGCGTTTGAATAGCAAGTACATCAAATGCATTGTCTATAACTTTCCGTGTCATCAACGCCGCGTTGCAACCCATGCTGACAATATCCTGGTTGTCGTTGTTGTTCGAGATGCTGTGCAAGTACATCGGGAATGATAACGTCTGGTTCTCCGCCGTTGTTGATGTCGCCGTAAACTGCATCCCCTGAAGTCCGAAATTAAGGCCGAGTTTACCCAGGTTGATAAAAGGAGACAACTTCTGATTCAGCTTGTCATTTAATAGATAATTCAACTGCCGTTCGGAAAGCATGGTGAGCTTTGTTATTACCATCTTAAGCTTGTCCATCGCCAACGCAACATAGTCGCCGTGAAAATTTCCCCCATGGTAAACATTCTCCCGTTCGTGATCGATGATCGGATTATCGTTAACGGAGTTGACCTCGTTTTCAAGAACATTTTGTACGTCAATAATTGTGTCGTAAACCGGACCCAGTATCTGCGGAACACAACGGAGTGAATAGTATTCCTGCACCTTGTCGGTAAACATCGCTTGCCCGATCTTACGGTGATAAAGATGATCGGGTCGTTTACGGATGAGCTTGCTGTCGGCGAGAACATTACGCATTGCTTCGGCAATTCTGGATTGACCGGGATGATGTTTGACGTGATTTAGCTCGAAGGAAAAGTGATCATCAAACGATTTCATCAGCTCATTCGTGACGGCCGACAACACCACAGCGCATCCAAGTAGATAATGGGCGTGCAGCACATTAACCATACCTATGCCCGTCATAGCCGAAGTGCCATTCATTAGCGCCAGCCCTTCCCGCAAATGAATGTGGAGAGGAGTAATGTTCTTTGAAGAGAATACCCAGGCAGCAGATTTTAGATCACCATCAACAAATACCTCGCCTTCGCCAATCAGATTTAAAGCCAGATGCGCCAGTTGAACAAGGTCGCCACTTGCTCCAACCCCTCCACGTTCGAAGATGCAAGCGGTGACACCAGCGTTCAGCAGATCCTGCAACAATATAACGGCCGAAGGATGGACGCCCGAATATCCCTGCATCAAGCTATTCAGGCGTGCTAACATGGTTGCCCGCCCAAGGTCCACGGACATAGGTTGCCCGGCTCCTGCGCTGTGACTGCGTATTAAGTTGAACTGCAGCTCACGTTGATCCTCATCACTTATTTTGTACTGCGCCATCGGACCGAAGCCAGTATTGATCCCATAGATAATCTTATTCCGGGCGTAATCCTTGAGGAAAGCAAAATTCTTTTCCACCCTTTCTAGCGCGGCATTGTCTAGTTCAATTTTCTCCGACTGGTAGAGCACTTTTTCAAAGTCACCAAATGACAGCTTATCCTGTCCTACTTTAATCATGCGAGTTTCTATCAGTTAAAATAAAAGCGCAAATTTGCAAAGGAAAATTAATATTCACATGGTTCATTTCCGAATATCCGGCGTGCACGCCCCCATAATAGTAATTCAATTTGAATTAATGTGCGTGCGTTTACACTGGTGCTTTCAGTTTTATCATTTTTTGTCCTAATTTCATGATCGATGAAATACACTTTAAAGTTCAAGTGGATCCTGCTATTGGCATTTTGTATGCCTGCATGTAAACAGAAAGTAAATCCGGAGATTGGCAGCATCGAAACGATTGATCCCGGATTGGCGGCCTTAGCAGATGCTGACGCGACGATCGAAATCATTGCAGAGGGATTTGACTGGAGCGAGGGGCCGCTGTGGGTTCCGTCAGAAAAAATGCTACTGTTTTCTGACGTGCCTAAGAATACCGTTTATAAATGGACGGAAGAAAATGGGAAGGAGATTTACTTAACGCCCGCCGGGTACACAGGCAGTGAATCCCCTTATTCCGGTGAGGAAGGCTCTAATGGCTTAACCTTAAACAGCGACGGAAAACTCGTGCTATGTCAGCACGGGGATCGTCGCGTTTCAATGATGAATGCGGCTATCAATTCGCCGACTGCAAATTATATCCCGCTCGCAGACAACTTCCAGGGCAAGAAACTAAATAGTCCTAATGATGCAGTGTTCAACAGCAAGGGTATCCTGTTTTTTACCGATCCCCCATATGGCCTTCCCGGGGAGGCAGAGGATACTGTTAACCGTGAGCTTTCATTCCACGGTATCTTTAAATGCAGCAATGGGGTTACTACATTATTGTCTGACTCCATTACTCGTCCAAATGGCATTGCATTTTTCCCCGGACAAAAGAAGCTCATTGTTGCAAATTCTGATCCATTGAAAGCAATCTGGTACACGTTCGACCTGTCAGAAGAGGACTCGGTCATTTCGGCAAGCATTTTCTATGACGCGACCGAAAGCACAAAGACCGATAAAGGATTGCCTGACGGGCTGAAGGTCGATCCATCCGGCAACGTATTCGCTAGTGGTCCAGGCGGCGTATGGATCTTTGACCAAAATGCTAAGTTGCTTGGTAAGATCAGAATCACCGAGCTTGTGTCGAATTGTGAACTTTCTGAAGATGGGAAGACACTTTATCTTACTGCAGATCAATATGTGCTTCGTGTGAAACTTAAAGCTTGAAGAAGCGTTTCACCCAATTTCTATCACCACATCATCCGTTGTTGGATGTCCCACACAAGTTAAGACATAACCTTCCGCTCTTTCCGACTGAGATAAGCCCTCCTCCTCATCAAGCCTTACCTGCCCGGAGAGGCATTTCCCGCGGCAAGCTGTGCATAAGCCGCTCTGGCACGAGTATGGAAGGTCAATTCCCTGATCAAGTGCTGTCTCAAGAATCGCTTTGTCGGGGGGAACCATCACTTTAAACTCCTGACCATCATAGCGAATGGTCACTTCCCGCGTCTTTTGATCCGGCTGAGATGCTGCGGCTTCCGCCTTCGGCTCTTTATCAATAGTGCCTTGTACAAAGCTCTCCTTAAAAACTTTCTCTGCTGGGATATTGCGGACCCGCAGCAATGACTCTACATTCTTCATCATGCCTTCCGGTCCACACATCAGATAGGTGGTCTTCGCTATTCCCCAATCCGGGATTCGCTCAAAGAGTCGGGTAAGCATTTCATGATTCAGCAGACCGGAATAACCCTGCCAGTTCATTGGCGCATTATCCAATACATG
>JANNPM010000514.1:0-3622 GCA_031400145.1 Chryseolinea sp.
ATAATGATTTTTTCGTAGTCACATGGAATCGCATGGTTAATTAACATCCTTTTGGGTGACCGGGGTGCATGGCCATTTCATGTAATTCTGTTTTCTCTATCAAAAGGACTGCAAAGATAAGCAACACAGAAGAATAAACAAGTGACAATTCCCAACTTTTAAGGTACTCACCTAATGCCCTCAAAATGCTTAATTTGCGCGACTTTAACTATTTTTTAATGCGAATAGGCATCCTGGTATTTTGCATTGGCCTTGCCGGACTGGCTGCGGGCCAAAGCAGTTTTGCTCCGCTCAACGAAGATTATTATCACCTGATAGACCGGTATGAGATAAAGTCGGGATTGATCACGCCCGTGTTCTTCACGAACGTAAAGCCGTATAAACGCGCTGATATTGTGTCATTTACAGACTCGCTACATTCCCGGGGGCAATTATTCTCTCGCGCCGACAAATTCAACTATACCTACCTGAGAAACGACAGCTGGGAATGGGCACAGGATTCGTCCAGCGACAGCGAAAGGAAGGCGTTTCTAAAGCACTTCTACAAGAAAAAATCAGATCTCTTCTATGTTAACGAGGACGGGTTTGACCTCCACGTTAATCCAGTTCTTTACCTGGGCGTTGGCGACGACTCCAGGCGTGACGAAGTCCTTTTCATGAATACGCGGGGAGTAGAGGTGCGCGGAATGGTCGACGGGACGGTTGGATTTTATGCCTACTTCACGGAAAACCAGGCCCTGCTGCCGTCGTACGTCTGGGACCAGATGCCCCAGACCCTTGTGATTCCCCACGAAGGCTTCTGGAAGGGCTTTAAGGATGGGGAAGGTGTCGATTTTTTTCAGGCGCGTGGATATCTTACGTTGGAGGCCACGAAGCACATAAACCTGCAGTTTGGACATGATCGTTTTTTCATCGGAAATGGTTACAGGTCTCTGATCTTTTCCGACAATTCACCGCCGGCATGGTTCATCAAAGGCAATGTAAAGGTGTGGAAGCTCAATTACCTCTTCCTGCTAAATCAGATGACGGCCGACGTAGTAGGAAATATCAGTGGCTTGACCTCTATGCCGGGGGGATATCCCAACAAGTTCACAGCATTTCATCAATTGAGCGTGAATCTTGGCAAAAAATTCAATCTTGGAATTTTTGAAGCGGTGGCTTTTACAAGTGATGACTCCACCGGTACTGACCATTTTCGTCTTGACTATCTTAATCCACTCATCTTTTACAGGGCCATTGAGCAACAAAACGGAAGCAGCGACAACGTACTCCTGGGCTTTGACTTCAAGTGGAATGCAGTGAAGAGCTTGTCCTTCTACGGACAGTTTGTGCTGGACGAGTTCGTACTCGACCATATTAAGGAAAGGGACGGTTGGTGGGCAAATAAATATGCGTTGCAGGGTGGCGTGAAATACATTGATGCATTTAACGTCCCCAATCTTGACCTTCAGGGAGAGATAAACATCGCGCGTCCTTACACTTATTCACACAATCGAGATTATGCCAGCTTCAGCAGCTACCGGCAGTCGATAGCCCATCCGCTGGGCGCAAACTTTAAAGAGGTTGTTGGTGTGCTCCGCTATCAGCCTGTGCCCAGGTTGAACATCACCGGTAAGCTGATCTACATTCAGACTGGCCGCGATTCCATTGGCGTTAACTGGGGCGGAGACATCATGAAGCGGAATACAACGCGTCAGCAGGAGTATGATAATTCCATCGGACAAGGAATTTCAAATGATATTCTGTTTGGAACCCTTAACGCATCATGGCAGCTGAAGCATAATCTCTTCATTGATGCCTCGTTTATTATCCGTAGAAGTGAAAGTGCATTGGCCGTCTATAATAGTAATACTACGGTAGGTTCGGTGGCTTTACGCTGGAACATTGCCCGGCGCCTCTACGAATTTTAAGCTGATGGAAATCTATAAACGCCTTTTACAATATACACCGGCCCCCCGGCTACAGTTTGTTAAATTCCTGATCTTCTCCCTGCTTGCGTCGATTTTTAATGCTATCTACCTCGCTTTGTTTCAGCCTTTACTTGATATATTGTTTGTACAGAAGATCGACAATTCAATCCCCGCCTTGCCACAATTCACCTTGACGCCGGTATTCCTAAAAGGCTGGTTCCATTATCATTTCTATCATTCCGTTCAATCTAACGGCCCGGTCCATACGCTAATGTATGTATGTATCGCAATTATATTTTTTGTTCTGTTGTCGAATATTTTTCGTTACCTGGAGCGAATGGTTGCGTCGCGCGTGAAGGTTGATGTCGTTAAAAATCTTAGGACTGCGATGTTTCTCAATGTATCGCAGCTTCATATCGGTTTTTTCAGCGATCAGCGGAAAGGGGATCTTATCTCCCGATTTACAAGTGACGTGAGCGAAGCTGAAAACACCGTGGTCAATGGATTCAAAACGATCAAGGAACCGATCACGATAATCGTTTTCCTTAGCATGCTGTTCATGATCTCTGTCAAGCTGACACTAATCACATTGATCCTCCTGCCTATCACGGGGGGAATCATAGCGTCCGTCATAAAGCAATTGAAGAAGCGTGCCGTGCAAAGTCAGGAAACGATGGGAAGGATCGTCAATATTCTTGAAGAGACCTTTGGGGGAATGCGGGTTATCAACGCATTTAATGCCAGAAAGTTTATTTTGGATAAAATCGAAGCTGAAACGTCGTATCACAGAAAGGTAAATTTATCTATGTCACGCCGCAATGAACTCGCCTCCCCCGTTTCTGAGTTTCTCGGCATTATGGTTGTTGCCGGCATACTTTTATATGGTGGGCAGTCCGTTTTAACTGGTGGCAGTGACTTGACGCCATCCTCGTTTTTTACTTTCCTCACGATCTATGCTAATATGATCCAGCCGGCAAAGGGATTTACTAGCGGTATCACCTCGCTGCAAAAAGGCGTAGTGTCGGCGCAAAGGATCTTCACCGTCATCGATACGCAGCCTGCCATCGAGAACAAGCCCAACGCCATTCCACTTGTTGCATTCAAGGAGAGCATAGCGTTCAGGAACGCGAGCTTTGCTTATGATAAGGAAGTGGTTTTGAAAAACGTGAACCTCGTAGTGCAAAAGGGAAAAACTATAGCGCTGGTTGGCGCGTCTGGCGGAGGTAAATCAACACTTGCCGATCTCATTCCGCGATTTTATGATCCCACCGGCGGTGAAGTACTCCTGGACAACGTTCCGCTACCCGATTATGAGTTGGAGTCCCTGCGCAAGGTGATGGGTGTGGTAACGCAAGAATCTATCTTATTTAACGACACGATCTTCAACAACATTGCCTTTGGAATGGAGCATGTAAAAGAGAAGGATGTTATCCAGGCCGCAAAAGTTGCAAACGCGCACGACTTCATCATTCAAACCGACCGCGGCTACCAGACTATGATAGGAGAAAGGGGATCGAAGCTTTCCGGCGGCCAGCGTCAGCGATTAAGCATTGCGCGCGCTGTTCTGAAAAATCCCCCCATTCTCATTCTTGACGAAGCTACTTCCGCGTTGGATTCCGAATCTGAACGACTTGTTCAGGATGCATTGACTAACCTGATGAAAAACAGAACCTCCATTGTTATTGCGCACAGGCTGAGCACCATTCAGCATG
>JANNPM010000540.1:0-5938 GCA_031400145.1 Chryseolinea sp.
TTAGTGGAACACTCTCAAGAGGCCGCACAAAATGTAATAGAGAAGATTTTATCAAGAGCCAGGCAAATAGAAACCTTCCCTGAATCAGGAGCGATACAACTGGAATTGAAAAATGCTGATAAAGAATACCGCTATTTAGTAGAAGGGCACTATAAAGTTATTTAAAGAATTACAGATCAGCACGCATACATTGCGACAGTTTTTGATACGCGATACAACCCGGATAAATTGAAAGTATAACCTGAAGCAGCGCCTGCCGCGGAATCCCCTGACGCTCCCGCTACGCACAAGCCATCGCTCCTTCCTGGCATCCTTCGGCATGCCTCAGGGAATAAGCCTCAGGGAATAAGCGGAGTGCTCGCGCACAAGTTGTTCAGGCCTCACAGCACAGAAATTGAAAATATCTTCCAAGCACCGCGCCATGGCGTCGTCTTATTATGGCCGGATCGTACCGGAACTTCGCTTATGCGGTGTATGGCTTGAACAGTCCGGCTTTAAGGCCGGAGAGCAGGTTGAGATCACGATCAGAGGTGCTTGGAGCAGATTCTCAATTTACGGCTAGCCATAAAAATATCTTAAAATGAGACTTATTTGTCTCAAAAGTAACCGACCCATCTCATTTAACCCCCACCTTTTAAGTTTTATTTGAAACTTTTTATAAGCTTATTTGAACAAAATAAGGTAACAAACTGTCTCTTTAACATCATTTGGTTATGAATATAGGCGCTAGATTGGCCGAGCGACGCAAGCAAAAGGGACTTTCGCAAACTGATTTTGCCAAAGCCATTGCGGTTTCCAGGGAGATGATTGGACGCTATGAGCGGGACGAGGTTATGCCTTCTATTGAAGTGGCAAAAAAAATTGCTGATGCTTTGGGTGTTTCGCTAGACTATCTGGCCGGTGAAGGCATAAATTCTAAATTTGATAAACAAACTGTAAAGGGATTAGAAGATATCGAAGCGCTTCCCCCGGAAGAAAAAAATATAGTCTACAACATGATCGACATGGCCTTGGTCTATAGCAAAACAAAAAAGGCTTTAGCCGGATAAAAATTTAAAAAGATCATGAAAGTATTATTGGACATCAAAGACGATAAAGCTGCCTTCGTGCTGGAGGTGCTTAAAACTTTTCTTTCGTTAAAGCCAAGCCGCTTTCTGAACAGAAGGCAAAACTATTAGAGGAAATCCAGGAACGGCATTGAGGAATTAAAACAGGTTATTCAAAAGCTTCATCCATTAGGGTGAAAAAAAACGGAAAAGTGATGAAATCGTTATCTTTGACGAACCAACTAATTGCACTATGGGAGCAGCACAAATCAGGGAAGAATTGCATCAGTTCATTAATCATGCAGACGAACGGATTTTAAATTTAATGTATGGCATGATGAAAGCCGATGTCGAAAAAGGAATATTAACAACAGAGCAACAAGAGGATTTAGATAAGCGAATAGCCAGTCACAAGAACGGCGAATCAAAATCTTATAACTGGTCAGAAGCCAGGGCCAAAATAGAAAAGCGTCCATGATGTATACGCTTTTAGTAAAAGCTCAAGCCATACAAGATATGACAGAAGCTTTTAACTGGTACGAACAAAAACGAATTGGGTTAGGGACGGAATTTTTAGATGAAGTAGAAGAGTTTTTTGGACGTATTACTCAAAACCCTGCGCATTACCAACCTGATCGGAATCTGCATATAGCACTACTTTATTGGTAGGAGTTATAATATTAATTTTGGGAATATCATTAAAGCCCAAGCCCTGATTCGTGTCCTCACGAACCAGGCGTAAGGAAGTGAGCCTAGCGCAAATGTTATAGGGAATGTGTGTGAGGTCATCGGTGCTTCATATTAATGCTAATTTTTGAATTTGTTTTTTGCTGATGAGCGCATCGATAAGTTTTTTGATCACGTTCTTGTCTTACTCATAAATATCTTTTCTATGCCCCAGGTCAATGACATCCACTAAGAGGATACTGTCTGCGATCTCATAAATGATGCGGTAATCACCAATGCGTATGCGGTAAGCGTTTCGGCCTTTCAGTTTTTTACAACCGTGTGGGCGCGGATTATCGGCCAGGTTTTCAACGGCCACAAAAATAGGTTCAGCAATACGGTCGGAAAGTTTATCCAATTTTTTCTGCGCTCTTTTGGATAAAGAGACGGTGGATTTAGCCATTCTTTGCTTTACGCTTTTTCAGGTAGTCACTAAACGGTATACGTTTGCCGTCATCTTCTTTTTTTGCCTGATCATACAGCCGGATATCCTCCAGATCTTCGAGTCCCTCAACCATTTTTTGATAATCCTTTATGGGCAGGATGACTGCCAATTTTTTCCCGTGGTCGTCAGTTACAAATTGTGTTTTCATAGATCAATTTTTAATGAGCAAAAGCTTTTCTTCCCTTCGATTCACGGATAAAAGTATCAATGACATCGAAGAGCGTTTTTTTCTTGTCAACGTCAAGCAGTTCAATTTCTTCAATGCGTTTTAAGGTCATCTTGTCAAACTTACTGTTCATACCTTCACCTACGAGAAAGTCCAAAGAAACCTCTAAGGCATCGGCAATTTTTTTGGCCACCTCAATGGATGGGCTGGCATCCCCGCGTTCATACTTACCCACCATCACCTGTGATATGCCCGTTTTGCTGGCAAGATCTGTTTGTGACATTTCCTTTTCCTTCCGTAAATCGGCTATAATCTTTCCTATTTTCATAACTACAAGGTGTTTATATAAACGATAGTTATTGTTTTAAACAAAAATAACTGATTATAAGCCATAATCAAAGCTGATAGTTTTTGATTAATTGAAAATTAAGAGATAGTTTTCCCCTCCACGAAGAGAAGACACCAAGTATGCAGGTGTATGCAGAAACCAATACGGTGTTTTGTTTTTCATCCAACTGCAAACTTCAAGGAAAAGCGATCGATCAGATAGACTTCATTCTTCACAAAGAAGGCTTAACCAAACATGAGGCCATAGAGAAAGCAAAGACATTGCTTGGCCATACCACCAATGGAAGAGAAAAAATCCCTTATGAAAAACTCTTTAAAGTCTTCCAGGCGAACTTCAAGAAAAGCGAATATGCAAAGCGGTATTTAAAAAACCGGCACATCAATGCCGAAGCAGCACAAGCTGGCTTTAATGCTACAGGTTGGCCACCGATGAAACAATGCGTGATCTTCCCGCTGAAAGACAAAGACGATAAGATCGTAAGCTTTTACGGGAGAAGCATCTACAATAAGAACGAAGCAAAACACTTCTATAGCAAAGACCGGAAAGGCTTGTATCCGCGCTGGCCGATCTGACCAGGAAGCTAAGTGCTTCTCATCCGGAAACGATTCTAAAATAGTTCCTACCTTTGCTATAATAGCTGCTGCTGCTTTTTGTTGAATGCCCGGAATAGTGCTCAATTGCTCTACTTGCTGCTGATACTTCTGTAAGTGTTGCTCAGTTTTTCGTTCAATTTCCTGTATTTGTTGTTCTAATAAAACTTGAATGCCAAGAAGCGAGCAGGTGGGCCAACGAAATTAAATGTTGAGGCTTTGAGGTGGATGTTTGATACAGTTAGCAGGGATGATTCGTCCATGTTTCAAGACTTTTTTTCGAAACGACTCAACGCAATAACGTGAAAGTGCCCTTGCGGAATTTCCCTGCTACCACTACTTTCTCTTCCGCTTCTTATCCTCATCAACCTTCTTCCGCGCCTCCTCACTGGCCTTCATCGCTTCCTCCAGCTTGCTCATGAACTTCGATTTCTTCCCGCCCGTGCCGCTGGCATTTTTCTTTTTATTCTCTTCCATCAACGCTTTGATCTTGTTTTCATCAACGAACCTTTTAATGATGGCTTGTTGACCAAACGTTACAAGGTTTGAAACGAAATAGTAAAAAGTTAATCCTGCAGAGAAACGATTCAACACAAAAAGGAAAATAACGGGCATGATATACGACATTGACTTCATTGGTCCCTGAACGGAGCTAAGCTGATTGTTTTGCCACGTGTAGATCAGCGTGGAGACGGTCATTAACAAAGTGAAAAGACTTAAATGACTGCCGAGGAATGGAACGACAAATGGCAACCGGAGAATTGAATCGTATGTTGAAAGATCTTCTGCCCATAGAAACGGTTGTTGGCGGAGCTCGATACTGGCAGGGAACAGATAGAACATTGCAAACAGGATCGGCATCTGGAGCAATACGGGTATACAACCGCTGATGGGATTGACACCAACCTGCGAGTACAACTTCATTTGCTCCTGCTGCACTTTGGTCATGTCTTCGCCCACCCGTAGCTTGATCTCGTCGAGCTCTGGCTTAAGAACTTTCATCTTCGCCATGCTCAGGTAGGATTTATAAGATAACGGGAACAGCACCAGCTTCAGCAGAAGAACGAGGATGACGATAATTAATCCGTAGTTGGAAACCACCTGCGTGAGGAAATTGAATACCGGGAAGATCACGAACTTATTTATCCAATAAACAGGAGGCCAGCCGAGATAAACGTTTTTGGCGAAAGAAGGGGCAATCTTGCCGATCTGTTGGTAATCATTAGGTCCGAAGTAAAACCTGAAGTTTGCCTTACCCTGGGCGATAGTCGTTTTCGGAATGAACAGCTTCACATTCGCGCGCTTCACGACGGATGTGTCGCTTTCGTTTACCGCCGTCTCAACTTCACCGCCGGCAAAATCATTTTTCGCAATGAATGAACGCAGGAAGAATTTTTCCTTTATAGTTACCCATCGCAATGGAGTGGCGAAAACTTCGCTCTCGGTGTCTGTAGAACGCTGATCAAGCTCATCATAACCGTCTGCCTCTGAATAATAAGTAATAGTGCTTTGCTCGCGCGTGTCCGTAAGGTCTTTTTCCAGGGGCCTTAGAATGTTCGTCCATTCAAATGTGAGATTGTCCCCGGTAAGGAGCTTGTCAGATCCGCTGCCCGTCAACGCATAGCCTATGGTATACCCCTTTGCCGGTATCTTGTAGGCCTGAGTGATCGCAGCACCATTTCCCATTGTGATGGAGAAGGAAACCAGTGTTGTATCGCCGGCCTTGCGTTGATCAACTTTGTAGAATAAAGCGTAGAGATCGATCTCGCTTCCCTGATAGGTTGTCTTAAGGCTAAACTTATTTGAAGTAGGGGTTATGAGCTTAAGCGGCGCCTTATGGTATGTCTTGAATTTTTTCAGTTCGAGGTCTTTGATAATTCCTCCCTTGTTGCTGAATTCAATTTTGAGATCCTCGGTCTCTATCTTCGTGGCAGACTCAGTTCCCTGGATAGATCTGGATAATTCACCGTACTTCGCTGTGAGCGTGCTGTCGTTATCGGCGTGTAGCGCAGTAGTGGAATCCGGTTTTACAGGAACAGGCGACTCGACATTTGTGGTAGTGGGTGCGGTAGGCTGAGTAGGTGCAAACCAATAAAAGTATACTAATAGTAATATCGCGATGAGTGAGAGACCTATTGCCGAGTTTTTGTCCATTATGAATTTCTTATACTGCTAATTGATTGTTCTGTTTTTTTATGCTCAAGCGCGGCCTCAACAAATTTTACGAAAAGGGGATGTGGATTGAGGACTGTACTTTTCAGCTCGGGGTGATACTGAACACCGATATACCAGGGATGATCCCTTAATTCCACTACTTCGACCAGGTTTGTTTCAGGGTTCACGCCAACCGCCCTGAGGCCCGCCTGCTCAAGCTGTTCGAGATATTTGTTATTGAATTCGTAACGATGACGATGTCGCTCGTGAATGAGTCCTTCCCCGTATGCCGCATAAGTTTTGGAGCCCTTCTTCAGCTTACAGGCATATGCGCCGAGCCGCATGGTTCCACCTTTGTTGGTGATCTTCTTTTGCTCCTCCATCATGTCGATCACCGGATTCGACGTCTTCGGATTGAGTTCTGTTGAGCTAGCCTCAAGTCCCAGCACATTCCGGGCAAAC
>JANNPM010000558.1:0-9681 GCA_031400145.1 Chryseolinea sp.
CACCGCGGGCGCGGAGTTCGTCGTCAGGCCTTCGACGGCGCACTGCGCGCGCAGCGGTAACGAGGTCGTCTTCCCTTCCTTGGTGATGCCCGGTTCGATGCCCTTGAAAGAACCTATAATTATCGCATCACGCGAAAGCGCAATCCCTTTCTCGAAGGTCTTGCCTGGCATTTTTTCAGGCCATTGAATGTTCCAGCCATGAACAAGGCGGCTGCGTTACTGCTTGGAGAGCAGGATTTTCAATGCTTCAGCAAGGTAAACACAGATGTTAATCATTTCCTTTGCAACATAAAAAGGGCACATTGGCGTGAAGAAGGGGAAATGCTGGAATTTTCAATAACGGCAAACCGATTTCTTCGCGGGATGGTACGGTCCATCGTCGGAACATTACTGGATGTTGGAAGTGGGAAGACGTCGATTAAGGAATTTCAGGACATCATCATGAGCAGAGATCGTAAAAGGGCCGGACACAATGTTGCGCCCCAGGCATTATACCTTACCAGGATCAAATATCCTCCGGGAATATTTATCCAGGAGCCGTCAACAGCGGAACGCGAGAAAGATTAAGTATATCAGTGGAAAAAGAAAAAGTCAGTAGCGGGAATATCATCGATTGGTCGGTTCTGCGTCGTTTGATGCGTTTTGTAACGCCTTATCGTGGCAGGTTTACTGCCGTCGTTATCCTGACTATCGTGCTCGGTATTCTCACACCCACGCGTCCGTACCTCGTTCAATATACACTTGATAACGATGTCGCGGCCGGCAATTATCAGGGAATGGTGAACATGATGGTAATACTCATCGTGCTACTGATGGTACAGTCCATTGCCCAATACGTTCATACATATTTATCAGGATGGCTTGGTCAGCAAGTGATCCGTGACATACGCGGCAGCCTTTTCAAGCACGTGGTGAGTCTGCGCCTGAAGTTTTTTGACAAGACTCCGATCGGCAGGCTTGTTACCAGAACCATTTCAGATGTGGAAACGCTCGCGGATGTCTTTAGTGAAGGCCTGGCAGCAATGGTCGGCGATCTCCTGCAAATAGTCTTCATTCTCGCTTTCATGTTTTATCAGGATTGGCGACTGGCGTTGCTCAGCTTGTCGACGATACCTCTGTTGCTCATTAGCACCTATGTATTCAAGGAAAAAATAAAGGTCGCTTTCAACGACGTTCGCAATGCAGTTTCCAATCTCAATTCATTCGTGCAGGAACATATCACAGGAATGAATATTGTTCAGATTTTTGGAAGCGAGCAGCGAGAGTTCGAAAAGTTTAAAGCCATTAATGAAGAACATAAGCAGGCAAATTTGCGGTCTGTCTTGTATTATTCGATATACTACCCTGTCGCCGAAATCATCGCCGCCGCCGGCGTAGGCTTACTGGTATGGTATGGTGCAAAAGGCGTCATCAATTATCAGGAGAGTAATCTTACGGTGGGAAAGCTCATCGCATTCATCATGTATATCCAAATGTTCTTCAGGCCCATAAGAATGATCGCTGACCGGTACAATACGTTGCAAATGGGTATTGTGAGCTCCTCGCGGATTATGGACCTGCTCGACTCCACTGAACATGTGCAGCAGCATGGAAGTCACCCAGCTGTAGACATTTCGGGGTCGGTGAAGTTTGATCACGTCTGGTTTGCCTACAATGAAACCAATTATGTATTAAAAGATATTAGCCTTGATATCAAGGTAGGAGAAACGATCGCGCTGGTGGGTGCCACAGGTGCCGGAAAATCATCCATCATCAATCTCCTGAACAGGTTTTATGAGATCAACAAGGGCACCATACTGGTAGATGGTATAAACATCAATGAATACGACCTGGGAACGCTGAGAAGGCGAATAGGTGTGGTACTACAGGACGTATTTCTTTTTTCTGACACCATTCTTAACAATATAACACTTGGAAATCCGGACGTTACGGAAGACATGGTTTGGCATGCGGCCGATCTGGTGGGGGCACGCAGATTTATTGAACGCTTGCCCGGAAGGCTTGGCTATAACGTTATGGAGCGGGGCGCCACGTTGAGCGTTGGGCAACGCCAGCTCATCTCGTTTATCCGCGCCATGGTTTACGACCCCAGGATACTCATTCTGGATGAGGCCACGTCCTCGGTTGACAGTGAAACGGAGGAAATGATTCAGCAGGCAATCGAAAAAATGATGAACGGCCGTACTGCCATCGTCATCGCACACCGGTTGTCGACCATTCAAAAAGCAGACAAAATCATCGTTATGGATCACGGCGAAATCAAGGAGGCTGGGACCCACAACGATCTTCTAAATGTCGAAGGATTTTACGCGCGGTTACACCGAATGCAGTATAAAGAGTTTGTTTAAGGAAGCAAACGTCTGATCAACGTCTGAAAGGCTTCGGTACCGGGCGAAACGGTTATATTTGACCGTAATGAGCTCCCGTCAATTTTTTATTGTTACTGCTTTCTGCCTGCTTAGCGGTATTTCATATGCTCAAAAAGCCCGTATCTACAATGGAGGCAAGAGCATGTATACCCGGGAACGTTATAATTCGGCAGCCCGCATCCGTGGCGCGAAGGCCAAGACCATCTGTCCCGTCTTCGAAAACAGCAAATACCCGTACCAGGGCTTTGGTATCAAACTTGGCGACCCCTTCGCGATTACATACAAATATTACTTCAACGAGCGCTTTGCCGTGGCTGCAGACGTCGGTAAGGCTTCCAGCGGGTTATATAATCGCTATTTCAAGGAAACGTTTGATCAGTATATCGTTACCGATACTTTTGCCACCGCAGAGGCCAGCATTGAGTATTATACACACAAGGTCATGTCGGACATAATTGCCGAAGTAAAGATCCTTTACCACTTTGATGTAACGAAGATATCGCCCGGCCTCCAGTTCTATATTGGACTGGGGTGGGAGTGGAAGAACACCAGACTGCAGTATGACTATACCTACAAGGAAACCTCCGACGACCCCGACAAATTCGGAAGGTTTAACCGGACCCGCTTCACTATGGGACCGCAGGCGGTAGCCGGAATTGAATATGCCCATTTTAAAATTCCCATTTCAGCCTTCATGGAGCTGGAATACTTCTCAGACGTATCAGCTGATCCGGGATGGAGCAGGGTGGAGGGGGGAGTTGGCTTGAGATACATTTTCTGATCTAAATCACTAAACGCTATCTTTCCTCCGCCTGACCCTGCCTTTCATAAAGGTCCTTGTATACGCCATCTTTGTTTAGCAGGTCGTCGTGTGTTCCTTCTTCCACTATTGCTCCGTCATGCAATACAATAATTTTATTGGCAAGTTTCGCGGAGGATACGCGATGCGAAATGATAATTGTTGTGCGCCCGCGCATGATACGCTTAAGGCTATTCAAAATATTGTTTTCAGTATTAGTGTCTACCGCAGATAGCGCATCGTCGAGCATCAGAATCTTCGGTTCGCGCACAATGGCGCGGGCAATAGAAACGCGCTGTTTTTGGCCGCCGGAAAGCGTGATGCCACGTTCACCGACTCTGGTGCTGAAGCCTTGTTGAAACTCCATGATGTTGTGATATACATCGGCATCCCTGGCCGATTGAAGGACTTTTTCTTCCACCGGTTCCTTTAATCCAAAAGCAATATTATTAAACAGCGTGTCACTGAAGAGAAAGACATCCTGTGAAACATATCCTATCTGGTTGCGCAAGGAATGAAGATTATAATGATGAATTGGAATGTCATCGATTGCAATTTCACCGTCACGCACGTCATAGAGTCTGGATACCAGAGCAGCGACTGTACTCTTACCCGATCCGGTCGTACCAATAATTGCCAAGGACTCTCCGGGTCTGATCGTAAATGATACATTACGAAGTGCTTTTATGCCAGTATCAGGATAAATAAAGCTGACATTTTTGAATTCAACTTTTCCCTGGATATCGCGCGTTAACTCCTTCTCCGAGATGATGTTGGTTTTTGTATGAAGAAATTCATTGATGCGCTTTTGAGATGCTTCAGCACGTTGTACCAGACTGCTTGTCCAGCCCAGCTGCGCCACGGGCCAGGTTAAAAGGTTAACATAAATGACAAACTCCGCGATGTTCCCAAGCGTCAAGTTACCATTGATAACTTCGGTACTGCCGGCGTAAACTGTCAGAATGGTGCTGATCCCTATCAATCCCATGATAAGAGGAAAAAACAGAGCCTGAACTCTCGTGAGCTTCAAAGATTCCCTTCTATACCGATCGGTTTCGAGGGCGAATTTTTTGACGGAATCAGATTCCCGGTTAAACGATTTCAATACGCGAATTCCGCTGAACGCCTCCTGCACAAAGGTTGAAAGCCGGGATTGACTCTTCTGGATCTGTTCTGATCTTCGTTCGACCTTATTGTTAACGAGAAAGATGCTCAGCGATAAGATCGGTAATGGGCTCAAGGCATACCAGGTTAGCTTTTCGTTGATGCTAAACATTATGGGTATAAGCGTGAGAAAAAGAGTTGCGAGGGTAAGTCCGTACATGATCGCCGGACCCAGGTACATCCGTACACGCCCAACGTCTTCGGCAATCCTGTTCATCAGGTCGCCCGTGTTGTTTCTGCGGTAAAAGCTTAAAGGCAGTGTCTGGTAATGATCAAAGATCTCATTCTTCAGGTCGAATTCGACATAGCGTGACATAACGATCAGCGTTTGACGAACAAAATACAAAAAGATCCCGCGCAGGAAGGCCATCAACAGAATTAGTGCCGCATAGATCAGTATTCCATGAGCAAAGATGCGGAAGAAATCCTGCTGCGACGGCGTGCCCCCAAAGGATTGGTATACCCGGATATTGTCAGCCACCAGGTCAATAGCATGACGTACAAGCTGCGCCGGTATAATCTGAAATATGTTGGAGATGATGATGAATATCGTTCCGAGGATCAGGAGTCGTTTATACTTCGAAAGGTATTTGTTGAGGTATTTGAGTTGTTTCATTCAGATGAGCATTGAAGAATGCACTGGCCGACAAGGCGCAAACGCATACGCCACTTTGGAGTCACAAGCGGTCCGCAGGGGTCAAACCTACCACAAAGGGAATGAAAAGTGAAATATTTGCAGACTGTTACTGACCTGCGCCGTTCAACAAACGTCTACATGTGGCAAATCAGGGCGTTGGCAGAAACTATTTGTAAACAGTTGTTCGAGCGTCAGCGGATAATTACTTTTGAGGCCCGCGTTTAAAAAAGCCGTTCTTTATCATGCTTAACAGAAGGAGTCTTCGGATTAAAGTCATGCAAAACCTTTTCGCTCTTCAGCAGTGCAAGGATGCCAACTACGAGCTATGCTTTGACAAAATTGACGACGCATTTTTGCCAAATCTCAATTCAATGGAGGCGCAGGATAAGTCGTTGTTAAAGGCACAGAAGAAAGAGGCCAAGTCACTGTTTGAAAAGGCATTTGCGGAAGGCAATACTTCTGTCGATCATAAAGATAATGCCGTGAAAAAAATGGTCAATGAATGCCTGTCTTTTTACGTACGACAACAAAAGAAAGATACGTACTTCTTCAAGGAGAACCTGGTGAGTGAAGTGGAGAGGCTATACTCGCATTATGTCGCAGCGCTTAGCCTGGTTCCCGCTTTCGCAGAGATTGCGGCCGCCGACAAAAAAGTGAGCCATAAGAACTTTGTCAGCAATGCCTGGATTAAAGCGCTTGGCGATAGCCCCGAACTGAAGAAGGATGCCTTGAAACACAGTAGGACATGGCGGGACAAATGGGATCGCGTGAAAGTTTGGTTTCGCGATGTTATCCGGCAAGACAACGAATATCTGAACTACATTGACAAAAAAAGTCCCGGGCTGGAGGATCAGCGTAAATTCATCAACCATATCTTTAAAAAGGTCATTCTTGGAAAATCCGTCATTAACGATTATTTCGAAGAGGATGTATTGCGATGGGCTGAGGACAAAGACATTGTTAAAGGATTGGTGGAAAAAACCATAAAATCCTATGATCCCGATGCGGGTGTACCGCTTACGTTACATACGCTTTCTGTGAACTGGGATGACGATAAAGACTTTATCGAACGCTTGTACGACAAAGCGTCGAATCTTGACGCCAGGTCAAAATCCCTGGTAGCAACCAATACGCGAAATTGGGAAGTTGACCGTTTGCCTTTGATTGACAGAATGATCCTTGAAATGGCCATTGCAGAATTGTTAATATTTCCACACATCCCTGTTAAGGTTTCAATGAACGAGTATATAGAGTTGGCAAAAAACTACAGCACGCCAAAAAGCAGGCAATTCATCAATGGAATACTAGACGTTATTGTGAAAGAACTGCAGGAAGAGGGATCTTTGAAAAAGAGCGGGCGGGGGTTGATCGACAATAAATGACGTCCGTCAGGGCAGACTTGTTAAAAAATGTTAAAATTTGGAATTTTGCGTTCTATCGCTTATTAATTTTGAACACTTATGATATGAGTAAAAAGAGTGGAATCACATTAGCATTTCTGTTTGGAGCGGCGGCGGGAGCGATGCTTGGTATTTTGTACGCGCCTGAGAAAGGAAAGGAGACCCGGGAAAAGCTATCCTTCCAGCTGGATAGGTACAGGAATATGCTGCAGGAGCTCGTAAACGATTTTGTTTCGGGCAAGGAAACACCGTTGACGTCGGAAGCGAAGAGCCAGGGTCAAAAAGTTGTTGATGAGGCGAAGAACAAGGCGGAAAGACTTTTGGAAGATGTTGACGAATTATTGGAACAGATTCGTGGAAAGAAGAGTTAAGATTAAAATTAAATGGCTGAATAAAGATGAAAAGTGATTTGTTAAAAACCCTGTTTTTTGCTGCGTTGATTGGAACGCTGGCTACAGCATGTAAAGACAAGGATGCTGAAAAGAAGATTGCGCAGCTCGAAACGCGTTTGGCGGAATTGGAAGGCAAGAAGGGAACATTGCCTGCCGCCGCGGTGACGCCCGTTGCTGCGCCCGAAACGAAGCCTGACGGTCCGTTGCCAACGATGGCCTTTGCATCAATGGAACATGATTTTGGAACCATTAATGAAGGTGATATCGTTGAGCATACCTATACATTCAAGAACGCCGGCGCCGCCCCGTTAATCATCCAGAACGCGCAGGGCTCGTGTGGCTGTACTGTTTCGGACTGGACCAAGCAGCCCGTACCCGTAGGAGGAACGGGCTTCGTCAAAGCAAAATTCGATAGCAATGGAAAGCCAAACGTCCAGAACAAGACCGTGACTGTAACAGCCAACACCTGGCCTAAACAATCAGTCTTGCGTTTCAAGGCGCTGGTCTCCCCGAAAGACGGCGACAGCCCGGTAAAAAAATAACTTTCCTGATCCAAGCGCATTACATCCCAATCTGCCCGCGCAGGTTGGGATGTTTGTTTTAATTGAGATAACTTTGGCCTCTTAAAATTCCGATTATGTATTCAATTCTGGCACAGGCACAGCAGAGTAGCCCTTACTTTCAGTTTATATTATTCGGGGCAATTATCCTGATTTTTTACTTTTTCATGATCAGACCTCAGCAAAAAAAGGCTAAAGATGGTAAGAAGTTTGTTGATGAGATCAAAAAGGGAGATTACGTGGTAACAATCGGCGGCGCTCACGGTTACGTCGCTGACCTTGAGGGTGAGACTTTTGTGCTTGAAGTCGAAAAAGGAGGACGAATTCGTTTCAATAAATCTGCCGTTTCCCCGGAGGCTACCAAGGCAGCAAACAACAAATAGAGGCCTGAAACGTGTTGAATTAGTCCCGCGCTTTCAGCGATAGACGGATTCAATGCACGCTTCCCGGTATGAGTGATGAGTTTTTTTTATTCGATATTGACTATCCTTCGCTTTAATAAAAAAAACTGGAAAGCGGTTATGCTGTGTGTTTTCACAGCATCGGTCTTTTGGTGCTTCAATGCCTTGAATAAAAGATACACAACGACTCTTAGTTTTCCGATAACGTTTGACTTTGACAGAGAACATTTCGTTCCGGTTAGTGCGTTGCCTCAGACAGTAAGGATTAACGTTACAGGTATTGGCTGGAATCTGTTTCGCAGAAGCTTCGGCGTCAAAGTTCCACCATTGGTAATTCCCCTCGAAAAGCCGTCAGAAGTTCAAAAGATTGTTGGCAGCACCTTACCCGGGTTATTCGCCAATCAACTCGGTGGGTTCGACGTAAATTTTATTGTCACCGATACATTGCACCTCGCTGTAGAGCCCAGAGGTACAAGGACCTTAAAATTGGAACCCGATGTGCCAGATTTACTTTTTAGAAATGGATATACCCGCACTAGTAAGGTCCGCGTAACGCCGGATTCAGTTCACCTGCGAGGCCCTGTCAAGTTGCTCGAGAACCTGCCAAGTCCTCTGTATATCAAGATACCACATCGCAACATTGACGAGAATTTCAGCGAAACTGTTGAGCTAAGGTTTATTAATGATGACCTTATCGAGCGCTTACCGCTTGCAGTGACGGTTAGTTTTAATGTGGACCAACTTATCGAAGTACAGGATAGTGTGTTGCTCAAAATAATTAATGCGCCCAGGCAGGCCTGGCAGGTGATTGAGCGGAAAGAACTCGCCTGCACGGTGGCAATACCGGAAAAGGCAATGGAAGACTATAATTCTGATTCTGTCAGGGCCGTCCTGGATCTTAACGATCTTACCAGAGGCGTCAAGAAAATCATGCCCGTTCTTGTAGGACTTCCTGAATATTCAAAAGTTTTAAAGTTGGATTCGGTTGCGATAAAGTTTTAGCGTGGAGGCTCCAGTTCAAATTGGTGTTACCGGAGGAATTGGCTCGGGCAAAAGCCTGGTTTGTAGAATTTTTAAGTGCCTCGGCGTACCCGTATATGATGCCGACAGCCATGCGAAAGAGTTAATGACCACCGATGGAATACTGATAAGTAACATCAAGAAAGAATTCGGAGCATTGTCGTACGATACCGATGGTAGCCTCAATCGTAACTACCTGAGTTCGAAGGTATTTAACAATACTGAGAAACTGCAGCAATTGAATAATCTGGTACATCCGCGGGTGCGGGAAAATTACAGTCGGTGGGTGCAGGCCCACGAAGACTATCCATACCTCATCAAGGAAGCGGCTTTAATTTTCGAAGCGGATTCCGACCAGGAATTGGATAGGGTTGTGGTCATTAACGCACCCGAAAAATTAAGGATACGGCGGGTGTTAAAGCGGGATCCTCAACGGTCGGAAGAACAGATCAAAGTGATCATAGAACATCAAATGCCTGAAAAGGAGAAAATGAAACGCGCAGACTTTGTTATAAGAAATGATGAAGAGGTTTTGCTGATACCGCAGGTGCTGAAGCTACATGCACAGTTTCTTTCACTTCGACCGCCCACCGCATCCCGGTAAAACCAGACCAACAAAAACTACTTTCGCCAGCCTTAGCATTTACTATATGCAGATTCTTATTCGTGTTCACTGGATCTTGATCGGTATCGCTGCGCTCGTGTCCTGCAGCGGCAGGAACGCGCCTGATCCTGCTGCAAGGAAGCAACAGGGTCCGCTGGTTGTCGATGGATTTATTGTACGACACCAATCGATAAGCGAAAAAATCGAAGTACCAGGATCACTGCTGCCTTTTGAAGAGACACAGATTCGTGCCGAAGTTGGCGGACGGGTTGTTGAGCTGAACATACAGGAAGGCGAATCGGTAAAGAAAGGCACAACGCTTGTGAAGCTCTTCG
>JANNPM010000561.1:0-2264 GCA_031400145.1 Chryseolinea sp.
TTAATATTCAGCAATTTATAAAACCTCTCATTGGTAGGCACGAAGCAATCCCACAATAGATACAGAATTGACAGATTGCTTCGCTTACTCGCAATGAGGACGCTGATTGAAATTCTACCAATACCATAAGCGTCAAAATAAATGAGACGCGACATTAGTGTCGTGTAACAGCTAATAGGACGCCTCTGACATCTGCAAAAATGACACCTATTAGGACGATATTTGGATTAAAATACAATAATCCTACCAAGTCTGAAACTTTCCATTTCCTCATTTCCTCATTTCCTCACTTCCTATTTCGTAAAAACGCAATTGATTTCAAAATGCGTTTTTACGAAATAGGAAGTGAGGAGTGTGTCCTGAAGTAAACGGACGAATTTAGAAATAAAGAAAGTTCTTTTACATGCTGTATAAGAGATGAAGGGGTTTTCGTAAAAGGGAATGAACCTTCGTTGGCGACTTGCAGGAGCAGCCAACAAACCGCCTTGCGGTGCTGTGGCCAAAATCCATGGTGTTGAACGGACAAGGCAAAAGGCTCAGAAAATGGGTCAGGTATGGATAATGGAGATGAATGTTAGGTGAACCACTGATGAAGTATTGAGATTCCAACCCGTTGTCAAAACTATTGTCATTCCTCAGATGATAGGACTTAAGTTTAGCGGTTAACTGTTTACTGGCTAAGCGACAACCGATATATAGGTGGCATGAACGTTATCCGGGCTTTTATACGGAACAGGAGAAGACTGTGTATTGATGCCAGTGTGTCACATAATGCTACCCAACAATGGATTGGCCGACAGACAAAGGGAAAATGCGCAAGTTGAGAACCAACAAGGCAGAAAGTACCGATGCAATATGCAGTTGCGGACCAGGTCGTAGTAGTGATGAAGTCTTTGTAATGAAGATGGAGCGAAGGGCCTGGGTCATTCATGTTTTCAAATTTTAACAATCCCTGTAAAATGGGAAAAGACTAAGATGGACAAAGCACAATCAGGATTAAAACCATTCCCGGTAACCATGCAAATGGTCACCGAAGCACACCGGAAAGTGAAGACCAAGGGTAAAGCTTGCGGGGTGGATGGAGTTAGTATGAAAGAATTTGAGCAGAAGTTAACCGGTAACCTGTACAAGATATGGAACCGGTTGGCCTCAGGCACCTATTTTCCGCCAGCGGTAAGAGAAGTCGAAATTCCAAAGAAAGATGGGAAAATGCGAAAACTCGGTATACCAACGGTAGGGGACAGGATCGCTCAAAGCGTGGTAAAAGATTACATGGAAGCATCAGTAGACAGTCTGTTCCACGTCCATTCTTACGGATACCGCCCTCTGAAAAGTGCACATCAGGCACTCACACAGGCACGGATAAACGTAAATAAGTTTGACTGGGTTATAGACATGGACATCAAAGGCTTCTTTGACAATATTGACCATGAACTCATACTAAAAGCGTTGGACAAGGTAGTAGAAGAAAAGTGGGTTAAAATATACTGCAAACGCTGGCTGGAAATGCCGGTACAAAAGACGGACGGGACGATAATAGCCAAAGACGGACGGGGCACGCCACAGGGCGGGGTCATCAGTCCGTTACTGGCAAACCTGTTCCTGCACTATGCTTTTGATATGTGGATTACAAAGAAATACCCTCAAATATGCTTCGAACGCTATGCCGACGATATCATCGTACATTGCCAAACGCAAAGGCAGGCAGAAGATATCCTGCTACAAATCACCCGGCGCATGGATCAGTGTAAGTTGGAACTTCACCCGTTGAAAACGAAAATCGTTTATTGCAAAGATGCCAGACGAAAAGAGCCTTACAAACAAGTACAGTTTGATTTTTTAGGCTTTAGTTTTCAACCCCGACCGACCAAAGAAAGTAAGAGCGGCAAATTGCGCAACATCTTTGACCTGGCAATAAGTACATCCTCACAGAAGAGAATCACGGAAGAACTCAAAGGGATGAATATACACCGCAACAGTTCGATCACCATAGAGGAAATAGCCGACAGGCTCTACTCTAAATTACAGGGATGGATCAATTATTACGGCAAATTCAGAAAGAGGATTTTTCTATTGGTTTTCCGAAGGTTAACCTACCGGTTAATGCGATGGGTACAAAACAAGTACAAGATCAGCCGCATTAAGGTTGCGTACAACTGGTTGAGAAATTACCAGAAAGTACACCCTAACCTGTTTGCACACTGGCGGTATGGTTATAAACAATGATTGGAATGACAAGAGCCGTATGACGGGAGACTGTCACG
>JANNPM010000574.1:0-2256 GCA_031400145.1 Chryseolinea sp.
CACTGTTCGCCGCGATAGTGTCAAGAAAATGTCGAAGAACAGATGTGCGCTGGGCCTCGCCATCCTTTTCTCCGTAGCCCTTGCTCGCCACCAGGGTATTCTCAATCGCCCAATCGTTGTTGTTTATCAGGTAAACCTTCCACTCGTCTTGGTGGCCAAGGCTTTTGCGAGCGACAGCTAGTGTCACATTCTTTACCTCCGGTACCTTAATGTCCTTGATCATAATCCAAGGCTTATCCAATCCTGGGTAAAATCATTACACCAGGTTCTTTTTGCATTGTTTCCATTTCAAGGTCAAAAACGCTTGCCATTTTCTGCTTCAATACCGACTGCACCGTGGCCATATCAACGGCGTGGCCGAGCGCCTGTTGAAGTGAAGTTACACGCTTGTCTCTGATGCCACATGGTATGATGTGATCAAAATAATCCAGATCCGTGTTGACATTTAACGCAAATCCGTGCATTGTAACCCATCGGCTAGCCCGCACGCCGAAGGCGCAAATCTTTCTTGCGTTAGTTTCCTTTTGCGCATCCAACCATACCCCCGTCAGTCCTTTAATCCTTCCCGCCAATACGCCAAATTCTGCGAGCGTCTGTATGATTGCCTCTTCCAGCATCCGCATATATTTATGAATATCTGTGAAGAAATTTTCGAGGTCAAGAATAGGATAGCCAACAATCTGACCGGGACCGTGATAGGTTATATCGCCACCTCTGTTGATCTGGAAATACTTTGCCCGTAGCAAGGGCAGTCCATTCTTCGCTAACAGGAGATTGCTTTCCTTACCGGATTTCCCCAAAGTGTACACATGATCGTGCTCACAAAAGATCAAATAGTTTTCCGTGACTTGTTGATGGTATTGTGGCAGGCCACGATTCTCCGTTTTGACAGACAGGATTTTTTCGAAAAGGCGGGTCTGATAGTCCCAGGCCTCCTGATAACCAACAAGACCCAGGTCTATAAATTTCGTCTTTTTATTAAGGATGGAGTTCAATCAGAAAGAGGCTTCGTTAATTTTTTTTAATGGATTCATAATGTACGTCATTACTTCATTATCCTTCGTTAGTTCTACAACACGAAAACCTTTATAAGATGTTCCCCAGCTCCCGCCAAAGTGCGAATCCCACATAAAGGGAATGTTATAAACCATTTTCACACTATCCTTATCATGCTCGTGGCCATGAAACACACCTCGCACATTTCTGTGTGCCTTGAGGAGCTTGAAGAACGCCGGCTTTGCCAGAGCGCCGCCGCGCCACTTTGCCTGTGGGATGTGAAGAAACAAAAATATGTTTCTCGCTTTGGTGTTCGCCTGTAGTTTGGCTTTTAGCCACTCCAGGTCAGGACTTAGAAAGTCTCCCTGCTCATTGGAGGTATTAGCCAGCAGGATAACGTCAGGATCCAGGTGCACCTCGTGATTGACTGGCATGGACCATACTTCCCGCCAGTAATCATCGCTAACCTTGTCATGGTTACCCCTGGTCACATAATATTTAACGGGAAGCCTGTCAAGATACGATTTTGCCTCGGTGAGGTATGACTTCTCATCGTGAATTATATCCCCGTTAATAACGCAAAAGTCCAAAGCATTGGCGTTGTGAAAGTTTGAGATATTTCTGACGAGGTCGTCGTGAAACAATCCGTATTCTGTTTTCGGCTCGCCGTAATGTCCGTCGGACGCCACCACGAATCTGAACGTCACTTCCTTTTGCAGGGAAAGCACGTCTGCAGCTGACAAACTGATAACACTTCCGCCGAGCAACACAAGTGATGCCGACGAAGCCCCTTTGATAAATTCACGACGCGATTGAGTCATATAGCATTTGAAGTTTAAATTATCCTCAATCATTCCGATTTTTCTCAACTTCTTCCCCGACCTTTAAGATAGGTTCACCGGCGTCGGGATCAACTTCATTTTCTTTTGCCAGGAAATACGAGATCCAATCTGTCAAATGTATCAGATAATAATATTGTTCTAATAATGAAGCGCCTGCACCTATGATGTCAATCACAGGATTCGATTTTTTCTCGAAGATGTCACGGCATATTTCCATGCGTTTTTCAACGCGTTCATGATCGTGATCCGAATATAGGTAAACAGGCTGAAGCATGGGCATCAGGTTTTCCGGGTATTGCCAGCCAAGCAACTCATTGTGATTCATCTCCGGAAATGTATTAATATGTGCCAATTGTTTGGAATTTTCATTAAGCTGTTGCTGAAAACGCAGGGCCATTGCCTGGAGCCTGCTGTCACA
>JANNPM010000032.1:0-9629 GCA_031400145.1 Chryseolinea sp.
AGGCTATCTCGCTGTAGAGGGAGGGTTCGAACCTCCACGGAGCGGTTAGGTCGCCAAAGGGCTGGACTTTATCCCGTATTCCCCACCCCCGAGACCGGAGGGCTTGTCTGCCAAGTTTCAACACCCTACAATGTGTGTTTGTAAATTCGTTAACAAAGTAACGCATAAGCCCGCCTGCAGATCAATGAATGTCTGAATATTTGTATATTTTTTAATAATATTTCATATTTTTGAATATTAGTCAAAACTGAAATTTTATATGGCGGAAAATTATAAAGTTGACAATGTCGACCTGAAGATTCTGGAAATTCTCATGCAGGACGCTAAAAAGCCCTATACGGAGGTCGCCAAAAAGGCATTTGTCTCGGGTGGAACCGTCCACGTCAGGATGAACAAACTCGAGGAAGCTGGTATTGTGGAGAAAACAACCTTAAAGGTCAACTATGCGAAACTCGGTTACGACATCACCGCCTTTATAGGCATATTCTTGCAAAAAAGCGCCCTCTACGATCAGGTGATGGCGAAGCTGAAGACGATCCCGGAGATCACCAGTATTCATTATACGACCGGAAACTATAGCATGTTTACCAAAATACATTGTAAGGATACAAATCATCTTAAACACGTACTGCACGACAAGATCCAGCAAGTGGAGGGAATCGAGCGGACGGAAACAATGATATCTCTGGAAGAGAGTCTCGATAGAAGCCTTAACCTCACGTGATAAAAGTGAAATCCCGATTTTCGTTCCCTGGCCCGTGCCGGTTCGCGGGACCTGATTTTTCGTTGTTTCACCCGCCTGGCTATTGATTTGCTGAGTAACAATCGTTTGCTTTGAAAGGCATAATAGCCTTCTATATTTACTCTTCCGATTATGAAAGAATTTCCGTGGTTTGCAAAGTATCCGAAAGGCGTGGCAAAAGAAGTGAAGCTCTATGAATTTACTTCTCTCGGTGACCTCATCGGTACTGCCTGCAAAAAGTATCCCACGCGCGTAGCATTCGAAAACATGGGCGTGAAGATGACGTACGCTGAGCTCGACAGGCAGTCAGATTACTTTGCTGCCTATCTGCAGCAGGGCTTGGGTTTGAAAAAGGGCGAGCGTATCGCCATACAGATGCCTAACCTCCTGCAGTTTCCTGTGGCATTTATCGGAGCGGTGCGCGCTGGACTGATAGTGGTAAATACCAATCCATTGTATACGCCGCGGGAAATGGACCATCAGTTCAGGGATGCGGAAATCTCCGCATTAGTCATTGTTGCGAATTTTGCTCGCAACCTGGAAAAGGTGCCTTTTACTTCCTCAATCAAGCACATCATCATCACGGAGCTCGGTGATATGCTCGGAGAATTAAAAGGTATGATGGTCAATTTTGTTGTGAAACATATAAAGAAGCTGGTCCCCCCATATCACGTGACCGGCGCGGTGAAGTTTAAAGATGCTTTAAAGAAGGGCGCTATGCTGCGTTTTTCGCCAGTAGCCGTAGCGTTGACAGACGTGGCATTGCTTCAATACACGGGCGGGACCACAGGCATCTCAAAAGGTGCGCAGCTGTCGCACGCAAACCTGGTGGCCCATAATTCGATTGCATCTCAGTGGTTTAAGCCGTATTTGAACGAGAACACGGATAAGATCATGATCACAGCGCTGCCACTGTATCACATTTTTGCCCTGACCGTGAACTGGCTGCTGATGTTCTCGAATGGAGTGAAAAATGTTTTGATCACCAATGCCCGGGATATCCCGGGTTTCGTGAAGGAATTAGGAAAGCATCGCTTCACCATCATTACAGGTGTTAATACTTTATTCAACGGCTTGCTAAATGATCCGAATTTCAAAGACCTCGATTTCTCTTCACTGCAAGGCGGCATAGGCGGCGGCATGGCGGTACAAGATATTGTCGCCAAGCGATGGAAGGAAGTTACGGGCACTGAACTTGTGGAAGGCTACGGACTAAGTGAAACATCGCCATCGTTGTGCTGTGGTCCCCTTGACGGTACTAATAGAATGGGAACCATCGGCTTGCCCATGTCCAGTACAGAGGTGTCAATCTTCAATGACGATGGAAAGGAACTGGAGCAAGGGGAGATTGGTGAAATTTGTGTCCGTGGCCCGCAGGTGATGTCGGGTTATTGGCGAAGCGACAATGTAGATGTTTTCTGGCCTGGCAATTGGTTTAAAACGGGTGACGTCGGGTTCATGGAAAAAGATGGTTTTTTCAAGATTATCGACCGCAAGAAAGACATGATCAAAGTGTCAGGCTTCAATGTTTTTCCCAATGAAATCGAAAACGTGGTTGCGGCACATCCCAAAGTTCTGGAAGTGGCGGCCGTAGGCGTACCCGATGCAAAATCAGGAGAAGCAATCAAGATCTTTGTAGTAAAGAAAGATCCGACCCTCACCGATGCCGAACTGTTAAAGTACTGCCATGAGAACCTCACAAATTACAAGGTTCCCCGCAGCATCGAGTATAGGTCGGAGTTGCCGAAGTCGAATGTGGGGAAGATTTTGCGCAGACCGTTGAAGGAGTCGAAAAAGCTTTGAGTGATAATTCATAACTTTTATCTTCATTTTTTAATCACTAACCTTATACCCCATATGATCGGTTTTTTCGAGCACCAATATCTCTCTTATAAAAAGAGTCACATCAAAAATCTGCTGGCGTTGGCTAAGGTTGATGGCACGATACATCCGGAGGAAGAGGCGTTGCTCTACAGGCTTGGAAAAAAATATGGTCTTAAGGAGGGGCAGGTGAAGCAGCTGATGGAAATTGAAGAGAAGTTCGATGTGGTGGTCCCTGATAATCATCACGATAAGATGAATTTGTTGTACGACCTTATTTTGATGGTGTATGCCGATGGTGTTGTGGACAAAGATGAAATTCAATTTTGCGAAGAGGCTGTCACACGATTCGGTATGAAAAAAGAACTTGTTTCCTGGCTGATAACAGAGTTTGATAGAGGGACGCCGCCACCGCCGGATGAATGGGAAGACATCAAGGAAGAGACGAAGAGGAAGTTTGTGCTTTGAATTGAATGATTCTGAACAATTTACCAAAGCGGTGGTTCGGAGTTTTTAGGTCAGAACTGACAAAGGCGCAATGGGAACTTGAAGGATCACAGAAGCATCTAGTCGCTTGGCTCAGTATACTGTCGCTTCCCGCCATTTAATAATGTGCAATTATCTTTCAACACTTATTGTTATGAGGTAAATTCGGAGCCGAAAGCATTTTATGGAAGAGTTCAGAAAGCTTACCACCCAGGAAAAAGCCCTCCGAATCAACTTAAGTAAAGCCATCTATGGCTCTTTTGCCGAGATCGGCGCAGGCCAGGAGGTGGCAGCTAATTTTTTTAAGGTTGGAGGAGCAAGTGGCACGGTGGCAAAGACCATGTCGGCATATGATATGAAATTCAGCGACGCGATATACGGTGTCGGTGACCGCTACGTATGTGAGGAACGGCTCATCCGGATGCTTGACCACGAATATGTGCTGCTGGCGGAACGTTTACCTCATCGCATCGAATCAACGAGGTTTTTTGCTTTTGCGGATACGGTTGAGGTCATCAATTATGAACGAACTAACCAGGGTCACGGATGGATGGGATTGCGCTTCCAGCTTCGTCCGCAAAGTGAACCAAACGATTGCATTTTCCATTTGAAGATGCACGACACGGATCCGCTGCAGCAACAATATGCATTGGGCATAGTTGGTGTCAACATGTTATACGGTTGTATGTTCCTCACAGATCCTGAAGAAATACTGATGTCGCTGCTCGACGGGCTCACGCAAAGGCGCATTGAGATTGATATGTTCCGCCTGAATGGATCTGACTTCAAGCACGTAGATAACAGGTTAATGGCGCTCAAGCTTGTGAAGAACGGACTGACAAAGGCTGCGATGTTCGGACCGGATGGCAACGTGATGCAACCGTCTGACGAGCTCTATAAGAAAAACGTGCTGGTTCTGCGCGGACGCTTCCGGCCACCAACCCATGTCAACGTCGATATGCTGCTTGCATCGCGGCGCCACTTCAAACATGAATCTGATGTTGACCGCGCGAACATTGTGCTGATATCAGAGCTGACGTTGAATGACCTGAGCGCGGACGGCACGGTTGACGAGCGTGATTTCCTGCATCGTGCAGATATCCTTTGTAGCCTTGGACAAAACGTGCTGATATCAAACTATTTTGAATATTATCGCCTGGTGGACTATCTGTCCAAGATCACGAAAGGCAAAAAGATAGGAATAACGATGGGGATATACGCTCTGCAGAAAGTCTTTGAAGAAAAAACTTATGAAAATATACGCGGCGGAATTCTGGAATGCTTTGCTTCGTTGTTTGGCACGAATGTGAAATTGTACATTTATCCAGCCCTCAAGAAGGATTCAAACGAAATATTCAACTTGGTGGATTTTGAAGCACAGCTGCCGCCGAATCTGAAGAACCTGTTCAAATACCTCACGGACAACAACAAGCTTGAAGAGATTAACGGCGCGAACCTCCGGAATCTTCATATCATCTCTGACAACGTGCTGGCGATGATCAGGAAAGGAGAGGCGGGATGGGAAAGATTTGTGCCGCACAAAGTGGAGGAGGCGATTAAAGAGTTTGGGCTGTTTGATTATCCGTTCAGGCAGGAAACAAAGGAAGTTGGCGTTTAGAAGGAGGGGAAAGAAATTAACCACAAAGGGGTGCGCAAACGAAGCGAAATACAATTAATTCAATGGGCCGGATTCTTTTGAAAGGCTGTACTTTCCGGCACCCGTGAAGATCAGCGCGATGGCAGTCATCATGTAGAGCATGTTGGTTTCAATCATCCATCCGCCGTAATCATTTACATTGAACATGATATCGCGGTGACCGATTAGAACTGACATCAACATGTTGAATGCAATCACAAAAGCAGCGATCCGCGTCCGATATCCCAGCAAAACTAAAATCGGCGCGACGAATTCCCCCAAATAACTTCCATACGCAATGAACGGCGGAAGCCCCGCATTCGCGGTCATGTCCATAACGCCTTGTATTCCATGCCTGATCTTGTGCACCCCATGAAACAGGAGTATTCCCCCACATGCCACGCGTAACAGCAACTTACCAATATCGACGTTGTAAAGGCCCTGCATTTCTTTGCGTTTCGTTTTGATAATACAATTCCGTGGCTTCGCGAAGCCCGGCACGTACCTACTCCATCAACATTTTCGGATAAATAAAATTCTGTAACTCCCCACCCCCCGGCATTATCTCCTTCCAGTGATCGACATTGAATTTAATAATTACCAATCCTCCCGGTGGTATCGTGTCAATCTCCGCTTTGGTCAGAGACTCCGACAGGAAGGAGATCACCGGGTTGTGACCTACACACAAAACAACAAGGTTGTCGTCGTCCAACTGGGTGATGAATTCGAAGAACGTGCGTGTAGACGCGTCGTACAACGCGTCCTCTAAACGGATAGAACTTGATTCAATTTTCATGGCATCAGCGACCATGCCGGCTGTTGCAACGGCGCGGGCAGCCGTGCTGCTATGAATTGCATCGAAGCTAACCTTTTCTTTATGAAGGTATGTACCAATAAGCATCGCTTCCCGCACACCAAGCGGCGTGAGTTCACGCTCACGGTCATGCTGACCGATATTTTTTTCCACGGTTTCCGAATGGCGTAACAGATACAAGTATCGTGGCATAGTCGTGACTAAATTTCCCTTACGGAACATTGTGTATCCAATAATACTAAGGTGAAGTAAAAAGTTTATCAAGCACAACAAAAAAACTGCTAATCGTGTGATCATCAGTACCTAAATAAAGCAAAACCGGAGGCGCTTTGTGTGGCGTTTAAGGTGCCTGATTGCGCGTTTAAATTTGACTAATTGAAATTTTGGTGATATTTGGCCCCGTTGAACTAAACAGAGAGCATGTCAAAGAACCTCGTTATAGTGGAGTCTCCCGCGAAAGCGAAAACGATTGAAGGGTATCTGGGAAAGGATTTCACGGTGACTTCGAGCATGGGGCATATCCGCGACCTTCCCAAGGGCGGTGGCGCGATAGATGTTGAGAATGATTTCGAACCGACCTACGAGATTAGTCCCGATAAGAAAGATATTATATCAAAACTGAAAAAACTTTCTCAGGAAGCCCAGATGGTTTACCTGGCAAGCGATGAAGACCGTGAAGGAGAGGCCATCTCGTGGCATTTAAAAGAGGCGCTTGATCTTCAAGACTCGAAAATACGCCGCATCGTTTTCACGGAGATCACAAAGAAAGCAATATTAAACGCGCTGGAGAATCCGCGTGGGATTGATATCGACCTTGTCAACGCACAGCAAGCGCGACGTGTACTCGACAGGTTGGTGGGCTATGAACTCTCGCCAATACTTTGGAAGAAGATTGCTACAGGGTTGTCAGCTGGCCGTGTGCAATCAGTAGCTGTGCGGCTGGTGGTAGAGCGTGAGCGTGATGTTACAGCTTTCACGGCAAAGTCATCTTTCCGTGTCAATGCAATATTCGATGTCGGAAAAGGGCGTGCGGTAACTGCCGAGCTATCCGAACGCTTCGATAATGCGGACGAAGCAGCGGCGTTCCTGGAGTCGTGTAAAGGAGCAAAGTTCACCATAAACGATCTTGAGACGCGTCCGTCCAAACGGTCACCAGCACCGCCGTTTACAACGTCTACCCTACAGCAAGAGGCCGCCCGCAAGCTGGGATTCTCTGTAATCCAGACGATGATGGTGGCGCAGAAGCTCTATGAAGCGGGTAAGATCAGCTACATGCGTACGGACTCAGTGAACCTTTCAGACGAAGCACGCAGTGGAGCATTGAAACAAATTGAATCGGCGTTCGGGAAGGAGTTTTCGTTTCCACGTCAGTTTAAAACGAAATCATCTTCCGCACAGGAGGCTCATGAGGCAATTCGTCCTACTGATTTTTCAGCGATGGATCCGGGTATGGACCGGAATGGATTAAGATTATATGAACTTATCTGGAAGCGTGCCATTGCTTCGCAGATGGCAGACGCTGAATTAGAGAAAACCACTGCTACTATAGGCATATCAACTTCGCCGAAGACGCTGGTTGCCACAGGTGAAGTGATCAAGTTCGAAGGTTTTCTGAAAGTTTACATGGAGTCGGACGATGAGGATGACGAACAAGACAACAGCAAGGTGCTGCCGCCGTTGGCGACCGGACAGGTTTTGACGCTGGAAGAGATGGTAGCGAAGCAGATATTCTCCCGCCATCCTCCGCGATATACGGAAGCAAGTCTGGTCAAGAAGCTTGAGGAGCTGGGCATCGGCCGACCTTCGACATACGCGCCAACAATCACGACCGTGCAAAAGCGTGGGTACGTTGTAAAAGAAGCACGGGAAGGCGTGGAACGGAAATACACCGTGCTCAGGTTAAAGAATGATGAAATCAACAGGATAGAGGACAGTGAGATCACCGGAGCGGAAAAGAACAAACTCTTCCCGACCAATACCGCAATGATCGTGAACGACTTCCTCATAGAACACTTTCCTGACGTTACCGATTATTCTTTCACCTCTGAGATCGAACAGGAGTTCGACGAGATTGCAGAAGGCAGGTTGAATTGGAAAAAGATGATCCATAACTTTTATGGTCCATTCCATGCGAAAGTTTCTCTCACCGAGAAGGTGGAACGGTCCTCCGTGGGCAAGAGCAAAGAACTTGGTGTAGATCCGAAAACTGGAAAGAATGTTTATGCCAAGCTTGGCAAGTTTGGCGCTTACGTTCAGATTGGCGAGAACCCTGACGACAACGGTGGTGAGAAGCCAAAGTTTGCTAGCCTCAGGCAGGGTCAGTTCATCGAGAACATTGAGCTTGCAGATGCTATGGAGCTTTTCAAAATGCCACGCGACCTCGGCCATTTCGAAGAGAAACCTGTTGTAGTAAACATTGGACGCTTCGGTCCCTATGTTCTGCACGATAAAAAGTTTGTATCCATTCCGAAGGACAATGACGTGTACACCATTCCTTTTGAAAAGGCCGTGGAGCTTATCGAAGCCAAGCGAATAGCCGATGCGAACAGGACGATCAAGCTTTTTCCAGAAGATCCCGATATCCAGGTATTGAACGGAAGATTCGGACCCTATATTAAAGCCGGTAAAAAGAATGTCAAGATTCCGAAAGGACATGACCCCGCATCGTTAACACTCGAAGAGTGCCTCACCCTTGCGGCAAACACGCCCGAAAAACGCGGACGATTTGGCAGCAAAAAAGAAGCACCTGCGCCCGCGGTAAAGGCAGCAACCAAAAAAGCCACAACCCCTAAGAAGACCGCAAAAAAGGTTAGAACGAAAACGGCAGCTAAGAAAAAAGGAAAATAGTTTTCCTTTGCGCCTCCGCGGTTAAATTGCATGGATGAAGAAGCTCGTAGTGTTATCCGGTGCAGGCATCAGCGCAGAAAGCGGCATACCTACTTTCCGTGACGCCGATGGATTATGGGAAGGCTTCGACGTCATGGAAGTTGCAACTCCGCAAGGGTGGAAAAAAAATCCTTCGCTCGTGCTTGACTTTTATAATCAGCGAAGGAAGAAAGCATTGGAGGTGAAACCTCACCGGGGACATTACATCCTCGCCGAGTTGGAGCAATACTTTGACGTCACCATCATCACGCAAAATGTAGACAACCTCCACGAACGTGCCGGCTCGGGTGTTGTCATTCACCTTCATGGAAGCCTATTTGAATCGAGAAGTTGTGGAGACGACTCACTTGTGTATACTATTGACGGCTGGGAATTAAAGATGGGCGACAAGTGTGAGAAGGGATTTCAACTTCGTCCGAACATCGTTTGGTTTGGCGAAATGGTTCCACTCATGGAAGTTGCGGCAATGCATGCCAGCCACGCGGATGTTTTTATTGTTGTCGGGACTTCGATGGCTGTTTATCCTGCAGCTGGCCTCATTAATTATGTACCATTCGATACGCCCAAATTTGTTGTCGACCCGCGAATTCCGGATTTACATGATATTCCCCGTGTACGTGCGATAGCGGAAAAGGCCAGCTCGGGAATGGAGAAAGTGCGGCAGATGTTGATGCCGCTGGCGGCTTCCTAGGTTGCGGAAAATGGAGGAAGCCAGATGCGACGCCGAAAAACTATATAGCGGGACGTCGGGCCGTTAATCCCCCTAAATCATCAATGATTACAGGTCCCGATCGTGCAGTAGCGCGCCCGTTAACGCGGCGAAGCCGCCTACTAAACCGCCAACGCATGCCATAAGGAGGTAAAGAAAAATGGCGTGACTAAGGCCGAAGATCTGCGCTACGCGCAAGGCGAGATCCGAGGTGGTGGAGGAATCGATCAGCCAGGCGTTAAAAATCCATAAGGTGGCGATGGCGAGGAAGCCGGCGAGAAAGTTATCGTTTGATCTGAGGAAGTAACCGACAACAAACGCTGCAAGCGCGATTGAATACCATGGCAGAAACAGGTCCAGCAAATGAGAGAAGAACAGAATAGCAACAAATTGTACAAGGAACTTCATGCAATATTCATTATTTCCATCCTGCCGGGAAAAGCGTTGTCTATCGTACCCGCCGTATCATTGCGCAGGATGAAGGTCAATTCTGTACAACATCGTCTCCGTACCCTCCTCAGGAACTTTCATTCTG
>JANNPM010000527.1:0-5126 GCA_031400145.1 Chryseolinea sp.
CCGCGTCAAAGCGCTGGAACGTTCCGGCAGACTCGCTTACCACAGACAAAAGTACGGTCACTCATAAAGAGTCTGGTCGTAAATTTACTTATGGCGAGCTGGTAACGGAAGCCTCCAAAGTTCCTGTACCTGCCGAGGTCAAGCTAAAGGATAAAAAGGATTTCAAGCTGATTGGAACAATTGTTCGCAATGTGGACAATATAGATATGATAACCGGAAAGCCACTCTACGGGTTGGATTTCTATCGTGAAGGAATGTTATACGCCATGATTCAACGGCCGGAAGCGTTTGGTAAAAAACTGAAATCGGTTGACAGTGCCGCCGCGAAGGCATCGCCGGGTATCGTAGACGTCGTTACGTTCAAGAACAATGTGGCAGTTGTTGGAAAATCCACGTGGCAGGTAAATAAGGCGAGGAAGGCGTTGAAAATAGAATATGAAATAGATGGCACCATCGAAAGCACGGCTGATCATGACAGGCTCTTCAAAGAGCTGCTTGACAGCGCGGATGCAGGTGTTGTAACGGTGCGAAGAAAAGACGGCGAAGTGGATGCCGCGTTCAGGAGCGCTGCCAAGGTAATCACGCGTGAATACCAGTGTCCCTTTCTTTCACATGCGCCCCTTGAGCCGATGAACTTCTTTGCGCATGTGAGGGAAGATGGTGTGGAACTTGTTGGCCCCACACAAACTCCTGAGATGGCGCGCAATGAGGTCGCGAAGCTCCTGGGCATCTCACCTGACCAGATCACGGTGGAACTCACGCGGTTGGGTGGGGGATTTGGGCGGAGATTGAAAGCAGATTACGTCCTTGAGGCAGCAGAGTTGTCCAGCATCGTTAAAGCGCCCGTCAAAGTAATCTGGACACGGGAAGATGATATAACGGGTGGAAGTTATCGCCCGGCTGTGCGTTATCGCTTCAGCGCTGCAGTGGATGACAAGGGCATTATGATTGGATACAAGCTGCGTGGTGTCGGCATCAACGCAGGTAACTGTACACGCGAGGATAATTTTCCATCGGGCGCGGTTGATAACTTACTAATTGAATCCGTTGAACATAAGTCTCCGATCACGACGGGCGCATGGCGCGCACCGATCACTAACTTCCTCGCATTTGCAGAGCAGGCGTTTATCGATGAAGTCGCGACGGCCATAAATGTCGATCCGGTGAAGTTTAGATTGAGTTTGCTGGAGAAGGCTAGCAAGTCACCGGTCGGCGCTATTAAATATGACATCGATCGTATGAAGGGCGTTATTTCGCTGGCTGCCGAAAAATCCGGTTGGGAAACTAAGAAAAATGTATCGCAGGGGTTTAGTGTTTACTTTTCTCACAGATCTTATGTCGCGCAGGTTGCCGAAATTTCTACGAAGAAAGGCAAACCCGTGTTGCAAAAAATTTATGCAGCCGCAGATTGTGGCGTCGTAGTGAATTTAAGTGGCGCTTATCAGCAGGTTCGCGGCGGTGTGGTTGATGGATTGGGACATGCCATGTACGGCCAGCTTACTTTTAAGGATGGTGCTACGGAACAAAAGAACTTCAATACTTACCGTCTGATCAGACTAAAGGAAGTTCCCGAGATTGACGTACATTTTGTGAATAACGGGATTGATCCAACGGGACTCGGCGAGCCGGCGCTGCCTCCGACGGGAGGGGCGGTAGCCAACGCGTTGTTTAAGGCAACAGGAAAGCGATTATACAAGCAGCCGTTTTCCAAACAGGAAGAACTAAAAGCAAGCCTCGGAGAAAAATTGTAAGTCCCTTGATCCTTCGCTGTGGCCCGGGGCCTTCAGAAAGTTAACTTCTGAAGTTACATTTTGCGTTTTATCTTTTGAGCCCGGCACTTCGGTTGTTATATTTGAAGAGCCCTTATTGTATCTTACGCAAACCCCAGCCCATGACAGACCGTGACCAGGATGAAAAAATACTATCCATCGATATCGGAGGGTCACGTATCAAGGCAATAATGATGGATCCGGAGGGTAATTTGCTAATTGACTATAAGCGTTTAGACACCCCGTTTCCTTCAACACCAGATCGCGTTATTGATGCCATTGCCCAGCTGGCTAATGAATTTCCAGGTTTTGCGAGAGTTGCCGTTGGATTTCCAGGTTATGTAAAGAAGGGAATAGTACTGACTGCGCCAAACCTTGGAACTGATTACTGGAGTGGAAATGATTTTGGCAGGCTGCTGAGCGAGTTACTAAAGACGCCTGTGAGGATCGTGAATGACGCGGACCTGCAGGGTCTCGGCATTGCAAAGGGTCAGGGCCTTGAAATGATCATTACGTTAGGAACCGGATTTGGAACAGCATTGCTCATGGATGGCATTTTGCTGCCACATCTTGAGCTGGCCCATCACCCTTTCTCCAAAGGTCGTGAGTATGACGAGTACATCGGGAACAGAGGCTATCTTGAAGCCGGACCGGAACGATGGAACAGCAGATTACAGAAAGTGATTGGTGCTTTGAAAGTAGTTTTTAACTACGACCACTTATATATCAGCGGTGGTAATGCAAAGAAAATTACGTTCGACCTTGATCGAAACATTACAATCGCCAGCAATCTCGACGGTCTCCGAGGAGGAGCAAAGCTCTGGCAGAAGGATCATTATAATGTATAATATGCGCTTTACGCATAGATATTTTTTTTTGACGTTGGCTTTAGTGTATGATCCTTCATAATGGAATAATTCATTTCGTTTACCATGAATGGGACCATATATGAAGTGATCATAATTGGCGCAGGACACACCGGGCTAAGCGCCAGCTATTACCTAAAACATCTTGGCCTGGAGCACATAGTCTTCGAGCGCGGTCGGGTAGGGCAGACGTGGCGCGATCAGCGTTGGGATAATTTCAATATGGTCACGATGAACAGACAGAATGTTCTTCCCGGTGCGACAGTCAAATATAAACAACCTGAGCAATTTGCGACCGCGGGAGAATTTGCAGATTCACTTCGTGACTATGTCAATCATTTCGAACTTCCGATCTCAGAGCATTCCAACGTACTCTCCATCGAAAAGCTTACGGGCTCACCAGTTTTTAGCGTGAAAGTTTCCCATGATAACGAAGGCAGCAGAACTTATGACTGCTGGCAGGTAATTGTTGCTTCGGGGATGCAGACGGGAAAATTGGTACCCTCTTTTTCGCGTCTGATTGCACCTCATATAAAACAAATCCATTCAAGCGAGTATAAAAACGCCGGGCAATTCCCTGATGGAGGTGTGCTGGTCGTGGGCAGCGGTCAATCCGGCTGCGAGATTGCGGGCGATCTGCTGGATGCAGGCAGAAGAGTTGTTGTCGCATGTAGTTCCAGGCCATATCTGCCGCGCAACTACCGGGGTAAGGATATATTGGAATGGCTTATATTATGCAAGTTTATGGATGAACCAATTGTAGATGATACTAACTGTCTCAATGGAAAGGGTCCGGTCATTCAGACAAGTAACGCGGAGCAGGGGGAGCTCAGTCTTCGGAACCTTGCCAATCGGGGTGCCGCAATATTCGGATATCTTACGAATGCTTCGGGTAATTCCGTGTCACTTGAAGGAAACGCCGTGGCTGTGATGCGGTCTGCAGATGAATACGCATTATCCGTTATGGAAATGATCGACAATTATATCACCACGAACCAGCTACAGGTGGATCCGCGGAAGGAAAAATTCCTGGAACACTCCTCCACGGCTGAAGTATCCGATGCATTGAATCTCAAATTGGAGGATTATAATATACGCTCTATCGTGTGGGCTACTGGTCACACGAATAAGCTCAGCTTCATTCAATTGCCGATATTTGATGAAACGGGGGCTGTGATCCAACAGTCCGGGGTGACACCGGTGGATGGACTCTACGTCGTCGGTGTACCTTTTAAAAGGGCCGGAAGAAATGCCTTTGTTTTCGGGGTCAAGGATGAGACGGGATTTGTAACAAATAGGATATACAGTATTTTGAGATAAGCGCCGCGCCCGAAATGGTGCGCTTCCAGTTTGCTCAATGGTAAGAAAATGCCCGAGTCAGGTACGTCAAATGCTTACCAAATCATCCAAGTAAAAATGATTGTTCGGCATGTTCCGGCCAATCCATGGGAGATTAGCCCTCAATGACACTATTCTGAAAATTAGAAAATCAGGTTTATTCTGACTTAAACCATTCACCAACTCCTCACCTTGGTTTCAAATTTATAATGTCGTTCTATGCAATTTTTTGAACACACTCACTTTTGCATTAAAGTTCATTTCGTTGTCGTCTTAACGCTTCTTGGGGGGTGCTTATCTGCTCAATCGCTCCTGGAAAACACGCAAGTGAGATTTTTTACGGGCGCAGGATTTAACGCTGCCCGCGACAGCACAAAAAAACTTACGCCGGAATTTCAATCTGATGGAATAGAGATCCTTATAACCTCACAGGTAACGGACAAGATTTCTCTATTGGCCGAGCCTGTGTTGAAACTCGACGGCGATATAAGCTTGGAGCGGGTGATGATTAAATATTCATTCAGTAATTATTTAAACATCAGTGCCGGAAGACTATATACGCCAATCGGAATTTGGAATACTACTTTCTTTCGGTTTGCCAAGGCGTTGACACCCACAATTGATGCCCCCCCGATAATTGCCAACCGGGAAGAAGGCGGTGTAGCCATTAACAAGGATAATGGGATCATGATTAGCGGTGACGACATTTCAAAGTTGAGATTTGGATATAGAGCCATGGTGGGCAATGGCTATAGTCAACCAAGCTCACGTGATAAGATATACATTGGTAACGTATTTCTTGAGCCGATCGACAACCTCAGATTTGCTGTTTCCGTTGCAACGGCGAACAGAACGGGAATCTTTACACCTGACTCCAAAATACATGCGCTTGTACTGGCGTGTATGTACATGGGGGGTAAAAACATTGAGTTTGCTTATGAATACTATCGCGGCCGTATTCACAACGCAGTGTTTAATTCCGTACGCCATATCCACTATGGTTATGCAGGATACAGAATCGAAAAATTCACGCCTTACGTCCAGTATTACAAGGGTGTTGCGTCAGAGGGTGGAGTGTTTATAAACCGTACCAAAGCAACCCTTGGGGTACGTTACAACTTCACCGCACTTTCCGTGCTTAAAGCCGAGGCCG
>JANNPM010000528.1:0-4530 GCA_031400145.1 Chryseolinea sp.
GGAGAGTCCTGTGATCGTTAAGGAAAAAAAGGAAGTGGTCAAACCACCGGTTGAAACGCTAGAGGAGAAAAAAGTTGAGCCAAAACCGCAGGTGGACGCGAAAGCTATATTCAAACCGAAAGAGCAAGCTGTGTCTACGACAGCAGAAGGCAATAAAGAAGGTAAACCCGGGAACCACGGAGATGACCAAGGCAAGGTAGGAGACAAGGGAAGCCCGGAAGGTAAGATCGACGCCAAGGCGCTTTATGGCCAGCCGGGCAGTGGAAGTGGCGGAGTCTCCATGTCTGGCTTTAATGGCTTTGAATGGCCCTCCGTTCAATCACCGGCACTTCCGGACGAAGCTTTCGGTGTATATGAGTTCATGGTCAAGGTTGACGATCAGGGCGACGTCATATCGGTTACGCCAATAAAGCGAGGTCTTAGCTTTGAAGCTGAACGAAAGCTTAAAGCTGTAATCCAGCAACTCGTATTTCTTCCAAAGGGTTCAAATCTTCCATCGCAATCCGAGGGAAAAATTACCTTTCGAGTAGTCTCCAAGTAGGTTAACCCTTTCGATGAACACATTTCCGGGATGTTCCAGTCTTACGATGAAACCCTCCAATATCTTTACGAGAATCTGCCGATGTTTCAACGGATCGGACCTGCCGCATTAAAGCCCGACCTGACGAATACGGTTAAGTTATGCGAAGCCGCAGGCTACCCACAATACACTTTTAAATCCGTTCACATAGCGGGCACCAACGGCAAAGGAAGCACATCGCACCTTCTTGCATCTATCATGCAGGAAGCGGGATATACGGCTGGCTTATATACGTCGCCTCATTTAAAATCATTTACAGAGAGAATACGCATCAACGGCATTGAAATTTCGAAGGAGTTTGTAGTTGATTTTGTGAATAGGATGAGACCATACATTTCAATTATTCAACCCTCGTTTTTTGAAATCACTGTGGTGATGGCCTTCGCATACTTCGCTTCGCTAAAAGTTGAAATTGCCGTCATTGAAACCGGATTAGGTGGTCGGTTAGACTCGACCAACGTCATTATGCCGGAGCTATCGGTAATTACCAACATCGGAATGGATCATCAGGAGCTGCTGGGCGACACAATAGAAAAGATCGCCCGCGAAAAGGCAGGCATCATTAAGCCGTGTACCCCGGTCGTTATCAGTGAAAGGCAGGCTGGGATTGATCAAGTTTTTGAAGAGATCAGCACTGCTCTTGATTCACAGATAACTTTTGCGAGCGATTTTTTTAACACTGCTTCACCAGTAGCCATTAACAATATGGCGCTCTCGATATACAGGCATGGCACAATGTTTATGGATAGTGTCAATCTTCCGTTGAATGGTCTTTATCAACGTAAGAATATACTAGGCGTGCTGCAATCCGTTGAAATCCTTTCGTCTCTGGGATGGTTGCTCAATGATGCTTCGATAAGGAGCGGCATTGAGCGCGTCGTAAGCAATACCGGCCTAAAGGGACGCTGGCAGGTTCTCCGCGAGCAGCCCCTCACGGTTTGTGATACGGCACATAATGTTGACGGTTTAAAAGAGGTCGTGGCCCAGATAAATGCCCAGGTGTATGCCAACCTTTATATTGTCTTTGGTGTGGTGAAGGACAAGGATATTTCAGCTATACTCAATTTACTTCCTCGGGACGCGAAATACTATTTTTGTCAGTCGAAGATCCCCAGAGCAATGGAAGCAAATCATCTTGCAGCGCTGGCGGCTCAACGAGGCCTGGACGGTGAGGTTATTATTGAAGTGAATGATGCGATACGGATGGCAACCGATAAAGCGTCCCAAGGCGATATGATATTTATCGGTGGGAGCACGTTTGTCGTGGCCGAGATTGACAACTTATGAAGCGAAAGCTCGAACGATTTAAGGTCATTGAGGAACGTGAAAATGTCATTGAACGCTCCAAGGAAATTTATCAGGAGATCAAAGGCAAATGGCGGTCGTCTTATTTCCATAACGATCATCCCATTACCCTGGAACTGGCCTGTGGTCGCGGGGAGTATAGCGTGAATCTTGCAGGTGCCTTTCCCGATAGGAATTTTATAGGCGTAGATATAAAGGGAGAACGGATATGGAAGGGAAGTACGCTGGCGGTGGAACAAGGCCTGAAGAATGTTGCGTTCTTGAGAACACCAATCTTACTAATTGAAAATTTTTTTGAGCCGGCCGAGGTAGATGAGATTTGGATTACGTTTCCGGATCCCAGACCGCGGAAGAGGGACATCAAGCGCAGACTTACAAGCGCGCGGTACCTGGAACTTTACAAGCGACTGGCAAGGCCGGGGAGTTGTATCCGGTTGAAGACAGACAACACCGGTCTGTTTCAATTTACCCTTGATATGCTACAACAGCGGTCCGATGTCATCGGTCTGAAATATACAGATGATCTGTATCTGAGTGAGCTTCGTCCCGAGTGCTTTGACATCAAAACAAGATACGAGGAACGGTTCTCAGCACTGGGCGAAAAGATCAAATATCTCCGTTTTCATTTCTAACCCACTTAAAACGCCCGCCGGGGAACTGTAACTTTTCAAGCTTCATTTTTCACTTTTTGCTCTTTTTCTTCGTTAGTTCGCAAGAAGGAGCATGAAAGAGACGTTGAAAAAACTTTTTGGAAATTTTCGATTTGTCATCACGGGATTACGAAGGCGGTTTACTCATTATGGGCGGTTGCTAAGGCTCATTTTGTTTTCAATCGGAGGCGTTCTTCTGTCGATGGTTCTCTTCGTGTTACTCGTGTTGGCCGGCCTATTTGGAAGAATTCCCGATAAAGAAGATCTTAAAAATATTAGTCACCAGATTGCCACGGAAGTGTATAGTGCAGACAGCGTTTTGTTGGGCAGGTACTATCTCCAGGAACGCTCGACCGTTCGGCCCGCAGATGTCCCGGAGGGCCTAAAGAATGCTTTGATATCAACAGAGGATACGCGCTTTTACCAACACCATGGAATTGACACAAAAAGTCTTTTCAGGGTCCTGATTAAGAGCATTGTGCTTCAGAAAGAATCAGCGGGCGGAGGCAGCACACTCACGCAACAGCTGGTAAAGAATATTTATCCGCGCAGATCATATGCATTACTTTCTATGCCTATCAATAAGGTGAAGGAAATGATCATTGCAAGAAGGATTGAAAAGGTTTATTCCAAGGACGAGATCATTGTACTTTATCTGAATACAATTCCGTTCGGCGATAATGTTTATGGCGTTAAGACAGCTGCAGAGAGATTTTTTTCAGTGCCGGTACGACAGCTTTCCCTGGATCAGTCCGCAGTTCTTGTTGGCATGCTTAAGGCTACGCACCGTTATAATCCGAGATTATTTCCCGAAAGAGCGAAGCAGCGCCGCGATGTGGTATTAGGCCAATTAGCCAAGTATAACTTTATAACGCCAGACGAACTTTCGGCGTATACTGCAAAGCCGCTGCAGCTTAAGTATCAGAGAATATCTCATCATGAAGGATTGGCTCCTTACTTCAGGGCCTTTATCAGAGCTGAATTACTCGCCTGGTGTAAGGAACACCAGAAGCGTGATGGAACACCCTACAATCTGTATACGGATGGACTGAAGATATATACCACCATCGATTCGCATTTGCAACGCTTCGCAGAGCAATCTGTCAGGGAGCAAATGGTGGTTCTTCAGGAGAAGTTCGCAAAGCAGCTGAATAAGCGGCTGATGGATCAGATAACCGCCGGCAAGATTGTTCATCTCGCGGCTTACAAAATCTTGAAGAAGGACGGTCATGCACATCAGGAGATTATGGCAGCATTGAAAAGGCCTTCACTAAAGAAAGTGTTCACGTGGACAGGGATGAAGGAAAAAAATATCAGCGCCTACGATTCATTGCTGCATCACATAAAGTTTTTACAAGCGGGGCTGCTGGCGCTTGAACCAGCGAGCGGCAATGTTAAAGCCTGGGTCGGCGGGATCGATCACAAATTCTTTCAGTATGATCACGTAAAGGAAACCACCAAGCGACAGATTGGTTCAACCTTTAAGCCTATTGTGTATGCGGCGGCCCTGGAGCAGGGGATCAGTCCATGCGACTACGTATCCGCCAGAAAGACGTCGTATAAGAATATGGAGGATTGGACACCGGAGAATTCCGGTAACGATACCTATGATCAGAAGTACAGCATGGAAGGCGGCCTGGCAGGGTCTGTAAACACAGTCTCTGTTAAGTTGTTAGAGCAGGCCGGCATCGGCAATACCATCCGTACCGCGGAGAGGATGGGGATACGCAGTGAGTTGCCGAAGGTTCCCTCGCTTGCTCTCGGGACCGCCTCAATTTCTATGATTGAAATGGTCAACGCGTATGCCGTTTTTGCCAACCGTGGGAAGCAGATTGCACCAAGTTACATCACTGCAATAACCGATTCGCGCGGTCAGGTGCTGGAATCCTTTGACAATCCTGTTGCGCCCGTCGCGGCATTGTCACCGGAGACATCCGATATGATGGTGCACATGCTTAAGCGGGTCATCAATGAAGGTACAGGAGCTGGTCTTAG
>JANNPM010000531.1:0-14491 GCA_031400145.1 Chryseolinea sp.
ATCGAACTTGAGAGGCCCCGATTCAGCCATCTTTTTTATGAACTCAAAGAAGTCAACGTCCTGGCCGTGCGGCGCATAGAGTTCATATACTAAAAGATAAGTTTTGTAATTGCCTTCCTCATTTATTTTTTGGTTCAAAACAACGCTCGTGGCTGTAATAAACTGTACACTACCCTGGCAGCCTATGACCCTAATTAATTCTCGTTTCAAAACTTTATTTGGTTAAAAAGAGTGTTGACGTAGTAACGCGGACATCTAATGCTGGAGACATTTATGAGAGATGCTAAAGAATTACTTCTTCATTGTCCGAAGAGCGTCTTTCATTGCCTTCAGTAATTCTTTGGAATAGAATTTCAACCCGGAGTTTGTTGCGTTGGCAAGGTCTCTTCGCACATAAGACCGGGTCACCGCTTTATTGATATCTTCATCTGTCACGAATCCCTTTTGCCGTGCTTCTTCAAAATACCCGAACCACAGGTCACCGAACCTGTGACCAGGGGATTTCCAGGGTTGGCTATAAAGATTTGTATAGTGAATGATCTTTGTATTCGCGTCGTAATGATCGAAATCATTCCACTGCTGATTCAAATCGCCAATAGTAAATGGATGGTATCTCTGAAAATCTGGACTTAACTGATGAAAGTCAGTGTAGGTGTATTTCTTTTCTTCCACCTCATCAAGATATTTTTCCAGGTCAAATCTTGCCTTTGAACAATCCATTAGCATGACACTAAGTCCCCAACGTTTGTTTCCGGATTTGCCATAGGCGCCTCCTTTTGCTATCAGATCGTTGTCTTGCATATCCATATAAAAGAGATCTTTTAAATCCGCCAGACAAATCGTATCCGAATCGATAAAGATCGCCCTTCCTTTAAAATCACAGAGTTTAGGAATGAGAAAACGGTAATTGCTAAATTCCGTGAAGTTTAAATACTTCGCGCGCAGCGACATGTTTATCCGGACAGGGGCTTCATCATTCCTTTCCAGAGCATCGTGCGTCCCATTAAAAACATTGATATCAACTTCAGCACGGGTATTTTTTCTGATGGAATAGATCAGCACTTTTCTTTCAATAACACTGGCTTCACCAGAACCGATAAAAACCCTTATTTTTTCATTTATCATTTTTCATACTTTTTCATGAAATTTATCCATTGATTACTTATAGTATCAAAATTATAATTCGCAATAATAAAATTCCTGCCCCGAGCGACGTCACTCCTTCTTAATGCAGCATCTCTCCAATATGCATAAATATTCTCTTTCCAATTACCGAAGCGGATAAATTCGGAAAGCACCTCATAGCTTGATATTTTATCCGCCACAACAGGCAGTCCCAAGAGCAAGGAAAGAACTGGCCTGTTGTTGGTTTTGAACACGGTAAACGGGTTCAAATCAATTGGTATAACAGTAACGTCCTGCAATTGCATAATATAGGAAAAAGTAATGCTGTTCCATTCATAATAAGTTGTTGGAAAGTTAGCAGAGGACAAATACTGAAGGTATTTGTCCCTTGAATTGCTGATAATAGCCAGTTCAATTTTCACACGGTCATTTAATCCGTTTAACTCAGGAACAATTTTTTCCAAATCAATCATTCCAAACCGTGGGGCTTCGGAGCCTACGGTACCGAACCATACTAATCGTAATCGCTTTCTTTTTTTAAAATGACAAAGGGGACCGAAGACTTTTTGGGCAAAAATAGTATGAATGGAAATTTCCACCATATCATCAATTACAGTATACTGGCGTTGACTTAATTCTCCCAAGCCCTTATTTGACACGGTGATTGCATCTGCTAATGCAATTATTCGTCTTAGCCTGTCAACGCGTTCCTCCGATTCCCTTGATTGCGTTGGAATGAAAAAGTGATTATCGCACAAATCGAAACCGATTTTCACATTCCGCCTTTTCAAAAGGCTTGCTAAAGCCAGATCCTCTGCGCTGTATGCTTTTTGGAAAATCACTAAAGAATATTCTTCAATATTCTTCCATTCGAACAGCTCGCAAGTGATCCCTTGGCTACGCTTGTTAATGTACTTGATGGGCAATATAACGCGAAGCCTTGTGCTGGCTGTTTTTTTTCCACCAAATGGTTTAAAAGCTACTTTCATTTTTTCTTTTTTTCACCAGAAGATGATACCTGTCGGCCCTGGAAAAGACAGCAGAAATCCACATAGGAATAAAAAACAACTGGTTAAGCCACGGATCATGCAGGCTAGCATGGATTGTTGAGGCGCTCGCATTATTATAGTTCCTTTTGATGTGTATGCTTCTGACAATGTCACTAGTAACGACCTCTTGAAGCGATTCCACAACTTCGAATCCCTTTTTCTCCAATAATTTCGCAAGCAGAGGAAGCGGATATAGCATAACGTGCCTGGGTAAATCTGCAAATGCAAGAAAGTATTTTCCAAAAATTCTAGCTGAAATACCCTTAGGATTTGGGACAATTATATGAAGTAAACCTCCGCTCTTCATCTTCTGACACAGCTTTGAGAAAACGTGAGGCGGATCATATAGGTGCTCTGTGACATGGCTCATTCTTATAAAGTCTATTGATGAATCCTGTAGTTGATCCCAGGACGACTCTCCCTCATAAAGAACTCCAATATGGCCGCTGCTTTTTACTTTTGATATTACCCCTGGCGTGAAATCCATGCCAATGGTAACCATATCGGAATGCTTGAAACGGTTCAAAAAAATGTCGCTTCCACAACCAAAGTCTAATAACACTTTTGCATTCGCCTCTGGCATACTTAGACGATCCAGTTTTCGCATATAGCCAGGCATGATCACTCGCCTCAAGAGGGAGGTAATTAACGAGATCGGTACACGGATAATTTTTGACAGAAGGGAGTCTGCGTGTACCTGCACCGGAACAGATGCTTTATTTTTATAGGGACCATACTCAAAAGGATAATATTGACCGACCGCAGAGGGAACTACCCTTCTGGAAAGGAAATACAATGTACATTTTTTGCACACGGAAAGAACGAATAATTGATCCGTGACCCTGTAAAAAATATCTCCGGCCTCAAAGCATTTTTTTACATTTTCACTCCCGCAATTGGGACATGAGGTTAACTCCTCAATATTCTTTTTCTGGGCCGCCAAGATTGTCATATACTAACGAATTATTTCCCAATCCCGTTGTTGAAAATGTGTAGAGTGCAACATGATCAGGTGTTTATCTATCACATTGAATTTATATGATTCAATGGCATCGTATACATGAAGATCCGACTGATTGATATTAAGTTTAGCAACATACAGGCCAGGCTTGAAACTCAAATGTGGCAAACTGATCTTGAAGGTAACAATGCCAGGAGTCAAATTGAACTCAAAATTATCATCAGAAGAATCCAGAGTAATAGAGGACATTGATTCAAAGGATAATTCACGGATAATAATCTTTAAGCCGACATTATCAATCGGAAAGTGAACTTTGCATTTTATTATCAGGAATACCGATTCCCCTGAAGCCAGAGTGTCCAAGGTTATGCCCTCTGAATTGCAAAATTGTATTTCTAGAAAATCGATACCCTCACTTCGCTCTGCACTTTTTTCAGAAAAGATCATGCGGGTGGATACTTCAATATCCTTTCCCTTATTCAAAAGTTCATTCTCATAGTAGTTCATTATTTCTGCCGCTTTTCCATATTTGATCAAATGCCCTTTCGAAAGATATATTGCTGTATCACATATAGAAAGAATAGACTGACTACTATGGGAAACTAAAATAAAAGTCGTATCGTGCGCCTTAAGCTCTGCTAATTTCCTGTAGCATTTTGCCCGGAATTTAACATCACCAACTGCCAGAACTTCATCAATTAATAAGATATCAGGGTTTGTGAAAATAGCACAGGCAAACCCCAGCCGGGCTGCCATCCCCGAACTGTAGGATTGAACCGGCATATCAAGAGCGTGACCTAATTCAGCAAAACTCACCACTTCATCAAAGTTCTTTTTTATTTCTTTTTTTGTGACTCCTAAAATAGCCATGTTCACAAAAATATTTTCGCGGCCTGTCAGTATGGGGCTAAATCCCGCTCCCAATGCGATGAGCGGTGCCACCCTTCCCCGAACCTTTACAACACCCGAGTCAGGTTTAATTAAACCACTGATTATTCTTAAAAGGGTGCTCTTACCTGCACCATTAGATCCAATTAGACCAACGGACTGCCCCTTTTTGATCGAAAATGAAATATTGTCCAGCGCCCAAAATTCACTTTTTCTCAGACGGGCCGACTTTCTCTCTATTCCCAGAATCTCTCTTCCAATGTCTGTGATGCCATACAATAGTGATCTTTTTAGGTCTTCACAAAATTTCTTATTTAGATTATTAACGTCAATCATGCAAGGATATTAGGAGGTAACTCTTTCAATAGCGAACGGCATTGCAAGTCTGAAAGTAAGCCAGGCAATAAAAACTGAGCACATTGTGATACCAGATGTGATATAAAACGAAGTAAAGTCAAAACCGCCGGGCCCTAAGGTCAACTCTCTAATTGCTTCAATTAAATGGGTAATCGGATTAAAATTTACCAATGTAGCAAATGTGCCCTCAGTTGGTCTAGGGAAAATTACGGGAGTAATGAAGAGCAAAAAGTTTGTAAATATGGCTAATCCATATGAAATGTCCTTATACAATAGCGAAAAGGGACTTAGGAACAAGCCCACCAAAATCCCAAAAAAAATCAAGACGGATAGCGCAAAGGGCGCGAAAATAACAGTCCAGTGAAGGGGGATTTTGAAATACACAAATACAGCAATTAACAGAACAATTTTAATAGAAAAACTGAACCACACTTCCAAAAATTTAGCTATAAATAAGGCTTCCTTTTTGAAATTGATCTTTGCCAGAATTACTTTAGAGTCTGCAATAGTTTGAACAGGACCATTTATAGCCTCCACAAAGGTTTGCCATATCACCATACTAAAAATAACAAAGGCTGGATAGGGGATATCTGTTTCTTCGAAGGTTATAGTTTTTGAATTATTCGCCAACGTAAACGTAAGTGAAGTGAACAATGCTGGTAAAAAAGCCCACAAGTAGCCCAAGACCGATTGTCGATACTTGGCATTAATATCTCGTACAAGTAGACTTTTTGCCAGGTCCCAAGACGCAAAAAGATCAGAAAACATATTTTTGAATAACCTAAGTGGATTTTTAAGTTCACTTTTTGATGTGTAAACAATATCTTGTTCCATTCTAATTCTTTGTTTTGTTTACTTACATCATCCTTTCTTTTCAAGGCTCTCCACCCATTCAACACCAAAAAAAATTTTTTGAGTGTGAACTGAATCCAATTGGCTTGAAGTTAGCAATTAGTTTGGATATAATTGTCAAGGCTGTGCACGAAGCGACTTATCAGCCGACCTTGACAAGGGCATAACAGACCCATTTGCGCGTTGCTTATCAGATAAGTTCACCAATGAAAAAGCAAGAATAAAACCAAAGGTACTTTATCCAACAATTTCAAGTTGACGTGACACTAGAGAGTGACGCACATAGTGCCACCAACAAGGAAGTTATACATTGCATATATTTGTCTGATTTCTAAAACATTCATTTTTATGAAACGTCCTGTTCACATACTCATACTTGCGGTAACTCTCCTTACCTTTTCAATCACGTCCTTTGCCCAGCAATTCAAAGCCCTCCTCTCACCAAACCGATGGCTTCCACCACGAATCCATCCACGAAGGAGTCACAGATTTTACGCAACGTACCAGCGATTGGGATAGCATTAGGACTTTACCCGACGCGATACCGCAAAACATAAATAGTGCATCAGTGCAGATTGGAGCCAATGTTTGGGTCGGTGCTAATTCTACCATTACCAAAGGTATTTCAATTGGAAACCAAAGTGTAATTGCAGCAAGTAATGTAGTTACAATAGACATTCCTGAAAATTGCCTTGCGGGCGAAACCCGGCAAAGATCATCAAAACTTTAGTCTAGATGGAAAAAATTCTGATTACAGGAGCTCATGGATTTATAGGGCGGCATCTGAGTAAGCATTTAAATTCTCTCGGTTACAAGGTAACGGGGATAGGTCATGGGTTCTGGACGGAAAGGGAATGGAAAAGTTGGGGACTGACTGAATGGTACGAAATGGATATAGCCTTAGCGAGCCTCGTGGCCCACGGTAATAAACCTTTTGCAATTTTTCATTGTGCCGGAAGCGGTTCCGTAGGATTCTCAGTTGAAAATCCTATGCAGGACTTTGAGCGTACTGTAATTTCAACCATTAACGTACTTGAGTATATAAGAACTCTTTCTCCTGCTTCAATTCTGATTTATCCATCCAGCGCTGCTGTGTACGGCATAAGTGAGCGACAACCAATAGCGGAGACGGAAAAATCCCTCCCTACGTCTCCCTACGGACATCACAAGAAAATTGCAGAAGATCTTTGCCTCTCCTACGGGAAAAGTTACGGACTAAGCATCGGAATAGTGAGACTTTTTTCAGTATACGGAATCGAATTACGGAAGCAATTACTTTGGGATTCTTGTCTAAAATCCATAAACGGCAGTACTGAATTCTTTGGCACAGGCTCAGAAACCCGCGACTGGATTAACGTAAAAGATGTGGTAAGATTAATGCATAAGCTTGTTAGCGTTGCTGATCAAAACGTTCGCATCATAAATGGGGGAACAGGGTCCTCAGTCAGAACATCTGAAGTAATCTCTTATCTCTTCACGCGTTTAAATAATTCGGAAGATATAATCTTCAACGGTAAGATCAGAAACGGAGACCCTCAGCATTACCTGGCGGATATTTCATCGGCAACTTCTATTGGATGGAAACCGGAAATAAGCTGGAAAGATGGAATCGACGAATATGTGGATTGGTTTGCATCACTAAAATAAAAATCGAATTTACCGTTGCTTAAGATCGTGTTCAAATGAGCCTCTACGGAAAAATTTTAGGAAAACTGAACGTTACTGGTGGTGTCCGGCAAAAACTCGATAACATTCAACTCGCCCTTGGCAGGATCAAAAAAGACAGCTTGAATTATCGCGGAATAGCGACCCGGTTTCGTGGGAATTCAGGATCCTCTCAATGGGGTGAGGATGGCATTATACAATTCTTGGTCAACAAAGTCCATATAGCAATAAAATCTTTGTCGAATTCGGCGTTGAGAACTATTTGGAATCAAACACAAGGTTTCTACTTCAAAATAACAATTGGACTGGTTTGAAATTGATGGCTCCGAAATCCATGCTCAAGTGAAAAACTCTTACCACCATAATCGGCAACCTGAGTTCCATATCCTCGCACTCCCAAGTATGTTCCATCTCCGACTTGATCTCCCTCCTGTTGCCGAGCCAACACTGTTCCAAGTGTTTGGTCAGCTGCATACTTAGCTACATCAAGCAGGCCCCGTGGAGAAGCGGTGCCTACACCGACCTTTCCGTTGGCAGTGATTTTGAATGAAGTCAAATAGGCATTGTTGTACCAGTTTCGAATCAAAAGTCCCGCGCCATTGAATTCGCTTACATTCTCCAACAGCACATCAGCCAGTCCGAATTGTAGCATCGAAGTATTTCCAAACGCTGGACGATTAAGTCGCAAAACACTCAAAGTTTGATCCGGGGCAGGGACTTCTTGCGCTGTAGCACTATTAACAAAAAAGAGACCCGTTAGCAACATGAAGGGCAGACAAAAGAGGAAAATTTTCATAGGTAAATTATCTAGTTAACTTTTAATGGGTTTTCATCTGATGTTGTTGTTCTACCTAAGTGCGCCAACCCTAGTGGTATGCGTATTAACTAGATCTGAAAATGTATCACGAGTTCAAACAAACTTGGGCCATCTTCATCGTAACACCCCCTTACTTCCAGCGGTTTAAATTAACAGTGTTTTCAAATTATAATAAAAGTCTTCGCACTCCCATCCCATTTCGCTACAACGCACCAATTATAGTGATCATTGGATATCACAAATCCAAAGTATAAAAAATAACTTAAATCAACAACGTTCATTTCGGCAGTTCAGTAGTGGGACCCATTTATACTTTGATCTTTACAAATTTTGGGACTCGCCAGATCTCTCGTTGTTAGCTCAACGATTTTGAAGTAATATGGCGCTCCGGATCCCTTCATTTTCCTGGCTTCCAAATTTATTTGTGCTCTTGGCAAACCTTCTTGGAAAGATTGAGTTCAACTTGTTGGTCTTCTATTCGTTGTGCGTTTACTTGCTGTTGCTTTTTTAATTCAATCACATACAGCGTCAGTTCTTCAATCTTTCTCAATAGAATCATATTAATTTCTCCTAAGTTGACACCATTTTCCTCCATTTCATTTGCGGCTGGCACATCGGGTAAGTGGTTGTTGATACTAATATATCTCTCCAATTCACTCAAAGTTTGAAGTTCATAATTCTTGTCGAATACATAATCAGGGCCAGGCACTGCTAAATCTACTTTTACTTCCTGTGCATGAATTTTTCCTTTTACTGCCAACAGTTCGTCGGGGTTACTTGTACCAATACCAACATTACCGCCATTTGTCACGGTGACTTTGTCACGCCACACCCCGCCTCCATTAGTCCTGATGGCAAAATTCTTGTCGGTTTGGATTGAGCTCTGGTTGGGTGAGGATGTCAAATATGTGCGGGCACCGTTAGCGTCGGTATTAAAGACCATCAAGTTAGCTTCAGCCCCTGAATCATGAACTTCCATTCGACTAGTTGGTGTTGAAGTTCCAACGCCAACTTTCCCTGCGTTAGTAACGATAAATTTGTCACTCCAGCCTCCGCCGTTAGTGGCAATTGTAAAATAGGTATCGGTTTGGATCGAGCTCTTACCGGGAAATGACGTCAAAAAGGTACGCGTTCCTGGAGCGTAGCTGTTCTGAATTATCACGCTTAATTCTCCATTCACCGACTGATAGACATGCAACGGTGACGCCGGCTGCGCTATTCCTATGCCGACGTTTTGTGCCGTGGTGTGAAGATAAGCACCGGAAGAATTCCATTGTGCATTTGAGACCAGTGTTACGCACACTAACAGCTGCGTTAAGCTAATTACATTCATTTTCATATTATTTGCTGGGGGTTATCCGTACTAACGAAGGAAGAAATTAAATAATATTTTCGCGATACAACCTTGTTCTATGATCTCTGAAGTAAATATGAAGAATTTCTTCATGAAGAATTTCTTCCGGGCAAATCAAATCTTGAACAGGTGATGCAAAAAAACCATCTCAAAATGACTTCTCATGTAAGATTTCGTTAAGCTTTGTACTGTCAATAAACGGAAAAATGAGTGTATTCATCGCTCATACACCGCGTTCACCGAAAAATTCCGTATAAAATCATGTAATAAAATACCTAACAATCAATTATTATAATCTAGTGACACGTTTTACATTTGTCCATATCACGCGAACAAAACCTCAGTTGGAAAATCTTGTTGTAAAAAGTTTGCTTCGCCATTAAGGAATAGTTTTGTTGGCCAATCGTATTGGCGAAAATACTTGCAGGAATATTAAAACATTAACGTTAAACACCCTTTGTAACACGGAGGCGGTACTTCGGTATTTGTATCGCTGCTGAAAAGACCCATTAATTTTTGAATCACCAATCTTTTAGAAGAAAGTTCGCTGATACCTGTGCGCATAGCGTAATAGTTATCTGAGCGCGTAGTTCTTGCAACACGGTCTATTTTCTTATGGTCAATGGCAACGTATGACCGGAAGGAAAGCTCTTGCCTAAAAGTTTCTAATGATAGCGTCGATTCCCGAAAGCATAGCGTCAATGCGTGTGTACCATAGGGGTCACATTACTTGGTTATATAATTATAATAAACGTAATACACTTAAAAAAAATCATGAGAAACTTAAAGCTATTTTCCCTTGCGTTATTACTATTGCCAAGTACAAGTATGTACTCCCAGTTAGTTCAATGGAACCAGGGCGGAGATAATCATACCATGCAACGACTATCGATTGGGGCGAACGTTTTTTCTGACAAACTATCCATTGAATCGATTGGGCTATGGCACATTAGACTAAAAGAAAATGGAACTGGAGGCCAGGCATGGAGAATTGGATCTACTGGAAGCGGATGGGCCGCTGGTGCCGGTAAGTTTATCATATCTAATACTGATGCATCAACGGACGCCTCACTGACAATCGACGGGCAGCGTAACGTGGGTATCGGAACCACCTCGCCAAAAGGAAAACTGCATGTTCTTGGAGGGGGTCGCGATTACTATGTTGATCGATACATAGACAATAATACGGAAGACGGGCTGGGCACGAACTATATCTTGTTACACACGGTATATACATCGACACTAATTGATGACAGATTCGTCATGGGCAAAATAACTGCAATCCGTGGCACGCCCGGGGCTATAAACAGAAAAGTAACTGTGGAGGTTAATACGTCCAGTGCCTACAATTCAAACAGGGGTACGCTTGTAAGCTATAACGAGGCCGCTCGCCTCGTGTTATTAACCTACAACGGCCAACGGTACTTGGCCCTTGAAATCCCGAACGGTCCGATGCTGTATGGCCTTTCCTTTACTGGCTATGCTTACAATGAGAGTCTTATACTTGTGTACGATCAGAACGTCAGTAACGTAGCTGACTTTACCTCTTTGGATAATATATATCTACAAGGAGGCGCGGTGGGCATAGGTACAAAATCCCCGGATGCGACTTTAACGGTTAACGGAAATATCCATGCAAAAGAGGTGAAGGTAGATTTAAGTATTCCTGCACCAGACTATGTATTTAAAAAGGACTATAGGCTCCGGCCACTAACCGAAGTTAAGAATTACATAGATCAAAACAGTCATTTACCTGAAGTGCCAAGCGCTGTGGAAATGGAAACTAAAGGCATCAATTTAGGAGACATGAATATTACGCTTTTGAAAAAGGTGGAGGAACTGACACTTTATTTAATTGAGCAGAATGAACAATTGAGAGAAGGTAACAAAGTTTTGGCTGAGCAGGCGAAACTTTTGGAAGAACAACGCGCCATGATAATCGAATTGCAAGGAAGGTTGCATTAGATATGATCGTATTGCAACTTTTTAGATAACTCAAAAAATAAGTCGCGTAAATGTTCGCTCCTACTATTTTATTAATCTTAGGAAGCGAGCATTTTCAAAAAAATGCAAAGGCTTTTAATAATTCGAAATGAAAAAAAACATTTATTTAACCTTTCTTGGGATTTTCATTGGAGCAAGCACTGCGTTTTGCCAGCTTGAGAGACCCTATATTCCTGGGTCACCAAATGCATCCTCGCTAGTCAAAACAGCTAATGTTGATGTGGGCTACTATACAGGGGTCTCGGGGACGACGATACCTCTTTATGAATTAACCGGCAGCGACGTAAAAGTCCCCATTTCCTTGACATACAACGGCGCAGGTGTAAAGGTACAAGAAGTTGCTGCGGCAGTTGGGTTAGGATGGAATCTCGTAGCGGGTGGTGCAATTACCAGAGTAGTCAGAGGAAAGCCAGACGGTTCAAAACCCGCGTGTCAAACGGATGGGCAGGGTCGAATAAATTCCGTCGGTATTTGGGATCTGCACACCGGAGCCTGTGATGGGGAAAAGGATATGTTCTACTACTCCGTCCTTGGAAGAACTGGGAAGGTCTATTTGGATGCCACCGGAGTTCCTCGAACTATGCCATACGCGGATTTGGAGATCTCCCCAGGCGTGGGTAGTGCAAGCATAGGCTATTGGAAAATAGTAGATGAGCACGGCTATATCTATTATTTCGGCGAAACGGCTTCCACACGGGAAGACACTAAATACTATACCTGGGACAATACAACTAACGCATATGTAGAGAAAGAAACGTACACGTCTACTTGGTATCTGAATAAAGTGATGTCGCCAAAAGGCTTTGAAGTTGCGACACTAAGCTATCAGACCAGCGCCGATTTAATTTATGAGATGTATTCACAAAAGGGGATTAATTGTGCCACCACTCCTACTGTTCAGCGAACAGATGTCAAAATCCAAATTCTTCAGCCTAAGTACGTTAACATAATTACAACATCCGCTTCGTCGGCAACATTCGAATATGGCGACCGGCTCGATCAAGGGGTAACCGGAGCGAGAGTACTAAAATCAATTTCAATTAAAGACGATCAAAGTGCCATTCTTCGAAAATTCCATTTGAACACTGATTACTTCGCATGTGAGTATGGTGTAATTTCAAATTGCCGACTTCGTTTATCAAGCATCGGGGAAGGTCTTATTACACCGGTTACGACCCATTCCTTTACCTATAATGAGGTTGGCAGCCCCAGTGGTAACAGAAACCCCAGTAGAGCGAATTATTGGGAGGATTATTGGGGCTATTATAATCATAATACCACCGATCCAAATCCCTCTTATCGACTCGAAAACAAACCAGCAGAATGCTCGGGGATGACTAAGACGTCGAATGCAGTCTCGGCTCAAACGTATATTTTAAAAGAAATTAATTATGCTGCAGGAAGTAAGACCGTTCTAGAATACGAGTCGAATAGTTATGCTAAAAAATCATCAAATTATACGACAACAGTTTTTGGAGCCGGGCTTAGGATCAAAAGCATTTCTCAACAAATTGGGAGTACAGTTATGTCCAAATCCACCTTTGCTTATTCCGGTGGACAAGCATACGAGGATCCGGTACTGTACTACACTAACTCTGCAGGAAACATCATACGGTCCTCAAATTCTTATAAACTACTTTCCGACGCAAACGGGACGTTTGTTGGGTATACCACTGTGACTGAAACGTTTTTGGATGGATCGAAAATCATCCGAAACTTTTATAACAAAAGTGACTTTGAAGATGATTTCCCCCAGGTTAAAAAAATGGAAGGTGACATTGGCTCGATGACCAGTGCCGGTTCGGCCGACAAAGATGGATCGCCATTCGTTCCATATTCTTCGAACGCGTGGCTGCGAGGAAATTTGCGGTGGACAGAAGTACGCGATAATGCAAATAACGTTTTGACAAAAGAAGTCAATGACTATAGCGGAGGTACATTGTTGAATAGCATTTGGAACGCCGCTGTTGACATCTATCAAAGCACACCTGGCAACTATGGATTTTACGTGGGAGAATACATGTTGAGGTCTCAAGTTGTTAAGCTAAATTCCACGACATCCTACATATACGATCAAACCGACTGGACCAAAGCAAGATCAGAAACTACCACATTTACCTACCATACAAAGTACCGCACTTTTCCGTCCAACATAACACGAACTATTAATGGCAGCAATGTGTATCGCCTAAGCAATTTCGTGTATAGTTCTGACCTTACCGGATCTGGCACCGAGCCCGCGTCACCAACAACTTTTGCCGCGGGAGTTTGGGAATTGCAAAAAAGTCACATAATCACCGCAGTCGAACGCTACGACAGATATAGGGATGGAACAGGCGCTTACAAATTAATTGGTGCGCAATTGTATAAGTATCAAAGAAACACGAATAGCAAGCCATTGTTACATAGTGTATACTCATTACAGCTGGCAATCGCCGGTGATGCGTACTCAGTTTCTTCCTTAACTAGCGGCGGTACTGTACTGCAAATTGACCCCAAATACCGCGTTGAACAGCAATTCAATTATAATTCCGCTAATGGCACCGTTTCATCTGTCGAAAATGGTCGAGGAATTCTTACAAGCTTCGTTTGGGGTTATAACAACAGCTACGTCACTGCGAAGAGTAACCTACTGGGATCCGTTGAATATAAAACGCAGTATGAATTTAACACTGTAAACGGAGTGACTTCTATAACTGATCAGAATAATCAAGTGATAAAGTATGAATACGACAATTTTGCTCGATTCAAACTTACACGCGATAACCTGAATAACATTACCAGCCGGAACCGATACAATACCAAAACGTTTAACGAATTTACGATCAATTTAGCAATCAGCCGAAGTCCGGCTCCGACGGGGCAGAACCTGACATTCTCTTCTACAAGTGACGCCCAATCAATCGGAACCACCAAATACGTGTGGGATTATGGAGATGGCCAGGTTGCCGAAAACGCGACGCCATCATCAACACACACTTACGGGAGTCCTGGATCATACACAGTCAAACTAGCGAAGGTAAATTCAGAGTATGGATCAATAATGACGACCAAGAGCTTAACAATATATCAAGCGGTGGCATTAAACACATCAGTTTGTGTAAGCCTCAATTTATGCACGACGACATCTTGCTTGCTTTCAGCAACTGCCTCAGGAGGATGCTCATCGCTTAATTACGTTTGGTCCTATAAACTCGGGTCCGGTTCCTGGACTTTTATTGGTACTGGTCAAAACGTAAATTTTAGTCCTGGTTCCTCCGCAACATATGATGTTAAGTGTGTTGTTTCCGATAACTGCTCTAACACAGTGGAGAGTATCAAATCCCTGATCGCTTACAAGAGCCCTTCAAATTGCTTTTAAAAGCTCATTGAAACTAAATGATATGAAAAAAATCCTCTTCTTTCTCCTTATTGGCTTC
>JANNPM010000104.1:0-4822 GCA_031400145.1 Chryseolinea sp.
GGGGGGGTTCGGCAGGAGCTGGTCGTGCCGATTTGCCGCTACAAAGATACAATTGACGAGGACATATTGGTACCTTTTAGAACACCGTGGACAAATCTTTTTGCTTAAAAGTGGATTTATTGAGGAGGCAATATTGCCGAAGTGGTTCAGATTTGTCAATCAAGATAACGTCGTCAAAGATTGCATACACTTTCGGGTGCCTTGATAACCTGACTTACAGCTTGTAGCTTGCAGCTTGAAGCCAGGCTGATGGAGAATTCGCTAAAATTGTATACTACCTCCACCGCCATTGAGCTGGGTGAAAAAATCGCTCACAGTCTCGGTATCCCATTGCATGAAATACATACCGAGAAGTTCTCTGATGGCGAGTTATTCGTAAGATTTGATGAGAGCGTAAGGGGACAAACTGTCTTTCTGATAGCCAAGATCGCCATGCCGTATGAGCATTTTTTTGAGATGCTTATGACGGTGGATGCAGCCAGGCGTTCCTCAGCGAAAGAAGTGGTTTTAATTATTCCATATCTGCCACATAGCCGGCAGGAGAGGAGGGATGGTCAAAGAACTTCGATATCGTCGCGCATGGTCGCCGATATAATTCAGTTAATGGGAGCGGATCGCATCATTACGCTTGACCTACATACAAACGCAATCGAAGGATTTTACAAGATACCTATGGACCCCTTGTCGTCTCTTAAACTATTTGTGGATCACATCAAGCGACTGGGATTAGAAAATCTTTGCCTGTGCAGCCCCGATTTCGGCGGGATCAAACGGATAAAGCAATATAAAAAGTATGTTAATGCAGACATGGCCGTCATACACAAAGAACGCCTGATTCCGAATCAGGTATCTCATATGGAGATCATTGGGGATGTACGCAATAAGAATATCATAATTATTGACGATTTGGTTGATACAGCCGGAACGCTATGCGCTGCCGCTAACCTACTGTCTAGCCACGGTGCTATGTCCGTAAGAGCATATTGCACTCACGGCATTCTCAGCAGCGATGCCTTTAAGACGATTTCAGCGTCTGCATTTGAAAAATTATATATTTCAGATAGTGTGCTATCAACTGTTCAACACCCGAAGATTGAAATTGTTACTTGTGCAGACCTCCTTGCAAATGCCGTCCGGCAACTTGTAAGCAACGGGAGCCTTAGCGAAATCGGATAGTTCTATGGGGAGAGCTACAAACAAACTGTAAGCCTCATGTTATTCGTCTTTTTTTAATAATACCCTGATTGCGAAATTGGATTGCAATCCCGACCTCCGTCGTCCGGATAGAATGCAGCTACCCGCGAGGTTGTGAATTCCTCGGCTTCCCGTATGGGTAATTCTTCGGGATGTACTGACGCGTAGTTCCTTTGAGCTTTTTCTTTCGCTCGTGGTCGCTTTTCTCGAACTCAATATAACGTGCTATTCCTACTGAAAGCTGCACGAACATATCGCGGCGTTTCCCAGGCATATCATATAACGTTTGATGGCTGTTTAGCCGGTCCAGGTAATCATCGGTGCGTGGATCCAGCAGGCCATAGTTGAATCGCAAATCGAAAATCACGCGCCAGTGATTGCTGATGTCCCAATCAGACTGAACTCCCGCCGCCGCAAATACCTGCAGCTGTCTGAAATCCTTTTTCTCCGATATCACCGCTCTCTCCACAGCTGGCACCGATACACCATTGTATTCCGCCGTGTACCCAGCAGGCAATATTGGGTAAACATCTTCGGGAAAAAAAAGCTTGGTTTCGCTGTGGGTGATCGTCTCACTACCAGCTATGAGGTATGCCGGACTTACCGCAGCAATACCGCTGATCTTGAGAAATGCAAGATTTATGATGTAGACTTTGATTGCCAGAGGCAAATTCAGATAGCGCAAGTTTAAGCTTCGAAGACCATCCTGCCCATCAACGGTATTTATGACATAGGCATTCTGCCCGATATTGATCACGCCGGGACTTAACACGACTCCTATAAATTCATAGTTCACTCCAAGGTTAAGTCCAATTGGGGCAAATTTGACGTTATAATATTGCCGGTAACGAGGATCCCGGTCGATGCCCTGATCCATCGTATAGGATGTGGTAATTCCCGTGTTTACACCCAATGAAAACGAGATTTGCTGTGCCCATAGGGTAGGTCCGGTTACCAGAAGCAGCCATGCACTTAAATTTCTCAATATCATTTGCTGCCGATCTTGATTAAAGGCGTTAAATTAGCTATTTCAACCAAGAATGTACCCTCCGTGCCGGTAACCGGCAAATCCGGATGACAGCCTACCACTACAGGCTTTCAACTACAAAAGTGTCATTGCGCGAGGTGAACTACGGTCGGAGATCGATTATGCCAGATTGTGATAAACAGTTTGCACATCGTCATCTGACTCAAGAGCTTCCACAAGTTTTAAGACCTCGTCCTGCTGATCCTCAGGAAGATCTTTTGTGGTGGCAGGAATGTATTGCAACGAGGCGCTCTTCGGCTCAAGGCTCCGGGACTCCAGGAATTTCTGCATATGTCCGAATTCGGAGAATTTTGTGTACACCGCAATTTCATCTTCGCCGGACTCAATATCTTCAGCCCCCGCATCGATAAGGTCCAGTTCCGCTTCAGCGAGGTTAAGATTCGCCTGATCGAACTTGAATACGCCCCGTCGTTCGAACATAAATGCAACCGATCCTGAGTTACCCATCGCGCCTCCGTTTTTGGAAAAATGCAACCTGATATTGGCAACTGTGCGGGTAGGGTTGTCTGTCGCTGCCTCTACCACAATAGGAACGCCATGCGCCGCATAACCCTCATAGATCACTTCGTGAAAATCCTTCTCTTCCTTCGACGAGGCCCTTTTGATCGCGGCATCGATACGGTCCTTCGGCATATTGACGCCTTTGGCGTTCTGGATACACATCCGCAGCCTTGGGTTGTTTTCCGGAAGCGGACCATTCTGCTTCACGGCAATTGCAATGTCCTTACCGATCCGGGAGAAGGCCTTTGCCATGCGGTCAAACCGTGCGAACATCTTGTGCTTCCTTTTTTCAAATACACGGCCCATTACTTTAGAATATTTTAAGTACCTTAAGCGAAGGCAAAATTATAGGAGATAAGCAATTAGTCAAATAACGGATATGCCGATATTCCAATCTCATTTGAACAGATGATGGGTTACCAAGAGCCCGCATCGACATCAAAAATTATTGAAAATTGTTTAATATCATACATGCCTCAGGCTGAGTAACATGGCTATCGTGAAAAATTTGTCCCGGCGTGTAAAAGTCATTTTCCCGCATTAATTCAACGTTCTGCCACACTACATTTAGTTAAAACTGGCAGCATATACTGAAAAAAATATATATTTTTGAATCGTCTATAGGTCCCGGTATGCGCTTTTTTCGTCAAACATTACTTCTTGTTTGCCTGTTCATTCCTTGTGCTATCATGGCACAGCCGACTGCTAATGACGATTCGTTTTCCGTAGCCGAGGACCTCAACGCTTCTTATAATGTGGTTGCAAATGATATTGACGCCTCATTTGCCATAGATCCTGCAACGGTTGACCTGGATGTCTCAACGGCCCTGGTAACGGAGCAAAACATTTCAACTCCGGATGGCGCCTTTTCAGTCGACGCCGCGGGTGTCCTCACCTTTACCCCGTCAGCCAATTTCAATGGTGCGGTAACCATCCAGTATACAGTTAAAAATAACAATCCGCTCGCGCCCGAGACCTCGATGTCAGCAGATGTCGTCATTACCGTTACTCCGGTTAATGACGCGCCTTCCATATCAACAATAGCAGACCAAAGTATTTCCGAAGACACCAACACAGGAGCGTTACAGGTGACGGTTTCTGACATCGAATCGCTAGCGGGTACACTGACGGTCACTGCGGCAAGCTCGAATCTTTCGTTGGTCGATGCTGCCGGTCTGGTGATTACCGGAACCGGAGCGACCCGTAGCCTGACCGTAACACCTGGCACGAACCAAACGGGTACGGCTACCATAACACTTACCGTTGAAGACGAAGATGCTTCTGCCGTTTCTGTGTTCCAGCTGACGGTACTTTCTGCGGATGACGATCCACCGGTCATTTCAGCCGTTCCCGACATTATCACCAATGAAGATACGCAGAGCAGCTTGGCGTCCTTTACCGTAAGTGACCCGGAAACACCGGCAGAATCGCTCGTCGTTAATGGTGTTTCGGATAACATCGCCCTCATTCCTGACGCCAATATTTTATTGCATGAGGTAACTGCCGGGAACTGGACCATTGGCGTAGCACCTACCGAAAATACCTTTGGCACAGCAGCCATAACTTTAACCGTCAGTGATGGATTAGAATCAACCAATATTACGGTTAATGTTACCGTTAATTCCATAAATGACTTACCAACAATTACGACGGTTTCTAATCAGGCCACAACAGAAGACACACCACTCGCTGCGCTGGCCCTGACAGTTGGAGATGTTGAGACTTCTGTTGGCTCATTAATCATTATCGCTACCTCAGGTAACCCTACGCTGGTACCTGTTGCCAACATTATTGAAAGCGGTGCAGGCGCTTCACGTATAGTGGACATAACGCCTGAACCCAATCAATTTGGAACATCTAACATCACATTGCGCGTCACTGACGGCAATCAAGGATTCAGCGAAACTACCTTTTTGCTTACGGTTACCGCTGTAAATGACAATCCTACCATCAGCTCCATCGCCAATCAAACTATCGACGAAGGAACATCCAGCGGTCCTCTCGCATTTACTGTAGGGGATGTCGAAACGGCCGCAAGTTTATTAAAGGTAACCGCATCATCCGATAACACAGCGCTTG
>JANNPM010000155.1:0-12760 GCA_031400145.1 Chryseolinea sp.
TGCTGTGTAAAATTTTACTCAAATACCGATTTTTCCCTACATAGTGATGGCGCCTGTTCGGTAATCTCCACATCATTGTTAAATTTTCTTTATTTTCTCCTCTTCAACAATTGGTCTGAAAACGTACCCGCGAACCTGCAAAAGCGAGCGTGAAGCGCTGAGATTATATGTGGATAGGTTCAAACATAACCGTGCGAAATCCGGCATAAAATTTTCATCGGGTATTCAAAAAATCAATAACCATGAAAAAAACTCCTGAAAAAAAAACAGCAAAAAAAGGTGCGACTGGTAAGTCCGCTTCGTTGCCTACAGGCAAAACACAATCTGCGCTTATCGAATTATTTACTGACGAAATAAAAGACATCTATTGGGCAGAAAAGCATCTTGTAAAGGCGCTTCCCAAGATGGCCGAAGCATCAACGTCGGAAGAATTGAAAGAGGCATTTGAAACACATTTAGAACAAACCAAAGAGCATATTGCCAGGCTGGAAAAAGTGTTCGAATTACTTGAGGAAAAAGCTCAGGCAAAGAAGTGCGACGCAATGGAAGGACTTGTTGAAGAGGGTGAAGGAATTATCGAAGATACTGAAGATGGCACAGCCACCCGTGACGTTGGACTTATCCTTGCCGCCCAAAAGGTAGAACACTATGAAATCGCCACCTACGGTGGATTGACGCAATTGGCAAAAACAATTGGGCGTGATGATATCGCGGACATCCTGGGTGAAACATTGGGAGAAGAAAAGCAGACAGATGAATTGTTAACCGAGATTGCCGAAAGCAGCGTGAATTATGAGTCGGCAGAGGAAGAAGCCTGAAAATAAAATAAGCCGGCCCAGCCGTTCCCTGCAATAAGAAAATAAGTACCTCGCTATAAATCGGGAACCAAGTACGGGCAGATTTCTCATGACGAATCATGGTGGCAGAATTTAAAAACGATCAGAATTCTTTTGCAGGGCCTGCTTAATGAAATTAGCAGGAAGATCTTTTCTTTACAGAAATGGATTGGGCCTGACCATCCTCGCGTTCATGTTCATCTTTCTTGTTGCCCAGTTCATCACGGGCTGGCAAGTAAGAAATGAAGAAATGAAAGAGGAGGGTCGGGCTCCACTCTCTGTGAGAGAGTATGCATCGAGCGGCCACTTTATTCAAGCGACATTCGAGAATTGGGAAAGCGAATTCCTGCAGATGGCTATTTATGTATTGTTAACTATTTCCCTGCGTCAGGAAGGGTCGTCCGAGTCAAAAAAGATTAACGAAGAAGAGGATGTTGACCGTGAGCCGAAACCACATGACGGCGCGCCATGGCCGGTGAACAAAGGAGGCTTGTGGTTAAGATTATATTCGAATTCTCTCAGCCTTGCATTTGTTGCATTATTTCTAATCTCGTTTGCACTGCACTTTTATGGAAGCCTTAAATCGCTGAATGAAGAAAATGCATTGAAGGGCATGCCCTGCGAACCGTGGACAAGTTATATAAAAGAGTCGCGTTTCTGGTTTGAATCTTTTCAAAACTGGCAAAGCGAATTTCTTGCCGTAGCATCGATTGTTTTATTGTCGATCTGGTTGCGGCAGAAAGGATCACCTGAATCCAAGCCAGTCGACGCACCGCACAAGCAAACCGGAAAGTGATGTTTCCCATGTTATTTACCGGCATGACGCGGAGCAACTGAGCCTTCCTTACTTCAAATATGCTGGATGATGAGCCGATCCGGATCAATCCGACTATATCAAAGATTGGGGATACTGTCGGGTGTGCATTTGTTGATTTATTGAATTTTTAACTTTATTGCTTGCATAATTGGCAGCGGTGGCTAATCATAAAGTTATTATCCGGGAAGTTAATGTAATACGCTATGTTACTCCCCTGCGCGAGGGTGGATCGTTGCCTGCCATTGTTGAGGCCGACGATGGATTTCTCTATGTATTAAAGTTCCGGGGCGCTGGCCAGGGCAGTCGCGCCCTCGTCGCGGAGTTAATAGGCGCCGAAATTGCAAGAGCGCTTGGTCTGAGAGTCCCGGAGATCGTTTTTGCAAACCTGGACGGTGCCTTTGGAAGAATGGAAGGTGATGAAGAAATTCAGGATCTCTTAAAATCCAGCATTGGTCTAAACCTGGGCCTGCATTATTTGTCCGGATCGGTTACATTTGACTTGCTCGCAACGCCGATAGGCTCATGGTTAGCATCCCAGATCGTTTGGTTGGACGCGCTTTTGATGAACGTCGACCGTACGGTTCGCAATACGAATATGTTGTGGTGGCATGGGGAACTCTGGCTGATAGATCACGGTGCGTCGTTGTATTTTCATCATACATGGGAAGGTTGGGAAAACCCGGAAAGGCCTTTTCCTTATATAAGAGATCACGCGTTACTACGCCGTGCTGATGACCTGGAACCGGTAGACAATGCCTTTCGCGCAATATTAACAGTTGATAAAATAAAAGCGATCGTTGCCTTAATACCAGACTCATGGTTAAATGAAAGCTCATTTGAATCGCTTGAAAACCATCGCGCTGCATACGCACAGTTTTTGAATTCCAGGATAGCACATGCTGAATATTTCCTAACGGAAGCACGCGATGCCAGATCACTTATTTGAATATGCAGTGGTGCGCATTGTGCCGAAAGTGGAACGAGAGGAATTCCTGAATGTCGGGATAATCCTGCTGTGTATGAGTCAGAAATTTTTAAGTACCAACAGTAAAGTTGACAAAAGCAGGCTATTCAGCCTTTGCCCCAGTGTAGATTTGGATGTGGTTTTAAGACATATGCACGCCTTTAACCTGATTTGCGCTGGCGGACCCGGAGGTGGACCAATCGGATTATTGAGCTTACCGGAACGCTTTCGATGGCTTACGGCATCAAGAAGTACAATTATTCAGACTTCGAACGTTCATCCGGGACTTTGCCAGGATCCACAGCAAATGCTTGATCACTTGTACAGCACTTTGGTTAAATGTTGATCCTGGCTTTCCTGTGGTGGCCGTTATTCGACATCAGCTATGTTCTACTTGGTATATTCTACGTGGAGTCTCCGGGCAATAAAAAAAGGGCCAGATAAAATCCGACCCTTGCCTGAAAAGCCAATTAATTATCGGTAATTGGCTTTCCGTCAGCGTCAAAACGATACGCCTTTACTCTTCCTTCAACGTCATCTTTTATCTCCACGATGAACACGCTTTTATCAGCATTTGAATAAACCACTCCACTTTCCCATCCCTTAAACTGCGGACGTTCAAGCGTGGACTTCAAACCAGCGGGAATTTCCGTTGTCTGGATTTGCACCATATCCTTACGATAGGCCGGAGCTGCGGGTACAGCATCCGATGAAGGCTGTGGTTGCTCAATTGTCGATGAATCTTTGGCAGGTTGTGACGGATCCTGCGCCTGCACGGTCGCAATGCCCAGGCAAAGTGAACCTGCAAGAATTAAAATTATCTTTTTCATGAGTCTGTTTTTTGAGTTTTACTTCAATTTTTGTTTTACCGCGTCAATACCGTGCCATCGCGCCAGACAGCCGTTGAGATCTTTTTTTGGGGTAGTGGGGCAGTCCTTTTGTAGGATAATTCTACAGATTAGTGAATACATGTGTGACACCGTCTACAATGTGGCGGCGAATGGACAGACTAGGAGAAAATGCCCGTTCATCCCGCAATTAATGCTCGAACACATCGGTCGATAAATCCAAGTGATAGTATTAATTCATCAATGTTAGATTTCGGAATACTTTACCTGAAGGCCGGTTGGCTGAATTGTTTACTTAAGTACAACAATCTGTTTTTTGAGAAAGCGAGGCGAAAAAGGCATTAAGATGAAAGATGATCTTTGTGGCATAATTTTTTAACATGCTCAATCGAAAATTAACCAACAACAAAATGGAAAATACAAAACAGTTTGCCATTGTTACCGGAGGTACCAGTGGCATAGGATATGAACTTTCGAAACTTTTGGCGGCGGATGGATACAACCTCGTACTGGTCGCTAGAAACGAGAATGAGTTGCAACGTGTATCCTCAGAACTCACCGGTGAGTACGGTATTGAGGTTTCAACAATTTCCAGAGATCTCTTTGATCCTGAGAACGCATTCTCAGTTTACGATGAGATTAAATCAAAAGGCATTGAAATTGACGTACTGATAAATAATGCAGGACAAGGCCATTACGGAGAATTCAATACAACGGATATAAGAAAAGAACTGGATATGATCCATCTTAATGTATCAAGTTTAGTTGTGCTGACAAAATTGTTTCTGAAGGATATGCTAGCGCGGGGATCCGGAAAGATTTTGAACCTTTCTTCCATAGCCAGTAAAGTACCCGGACCCTGGCAATCGGTTTATCATGGTACGAAAGCATTTGTACAGTCATTTACGGAAGCGGTTAGGAGCGAAGTCAAGGACACCGGCATTACCATTACTGCACTATTACCCGGCGCGACTGCCACGGATTTCTTTAATAAAGCCGACATGAATGAATCCAAGACCGTCAAGGAAGGTAAACTCGGTGAAGCTTCTGATGTTGCACGGGATGGCTACAGGGCGCTGATGGAAGGTGATGACATGATCGTATCCGGCATTAAAAATAAGGTGCAGGTGGCAATGAGCAACATAATCCCCGATGCCAAGCTGGCTGATAAAATGAAAAAGCAGCAGGCTCCGGTAACGGAAGAAAAATAGGGGTGAGCGCCAATGGTGGAACGTAATGTTCAACACGTCCTCTTCTAATGTGATCCAGGGTCCGGACAACCGTCCGGACCCTTTAACAAACCCACGGCCACGATCAGGAACTTAAATGCGCCACAGGCATACGCGCTTTTGACGATGGATGAACAGGTTGCTTTATTTGAAAACAGCGGACGCAGTAGTAACATCCCGGAGGGCCTGCTCACTTATTTCCCGGAGGTGTTTGATGCCTCTAAAAGCAGGGCATTTTTGTCAACACTGCTCAGCAGCACTCCCTGGGAGCAGCAGCGTGTAATGATGTATGGCAGGAAGGTCGATACACCACGGCTGACAGCCTGGTACGGTGACGCGGGTAAGCGTTACGCGTTTTCCGGAATAACTTTTAATGCTTTACCCTGGACGCCCGTTCTGTTAGAGATTAAAGCGGTGGTAGAGTTGCTGGCAAGCGTCTCATTTAACAGTGTTTTACTAAATTACTATCGCGGCGGTAGTGACTCCGTTGCGTGGCACAGCGATGATGAACGTGAGTTAGGGGAGTCACCGATAATAGCTTCTGTAAGCTTCGGACAGGTGAGGCAATTCGACATCCGTCCGAAAGACGCTCCACGCGAAAAATACTCTATACGGCTCGGGGAAGGCTCTGTGCTCCTGATGAAGGGGACCCTTCAGCAAGAGTGGGAGCACAGGATACCAAAGGCGAGGTCAGTTATTGGGCCACGGATAAACCTCACTTTCAGAATTATCAAATAAATGCAAAGGACGTTCTAACTGAGCTTTATTCACGCGCGCTCATGTTTAACGCCTCACGCCAGCTGCAGCATATGGACCGTTTATGAACAGGCTTACCGTCAAGCTGAGGATCATAAAAGTAGAACATTTTCATGTTTTGCAAATTTGCCCGTCGCAACGCACTGTCCATACGGTCGATCTGATAGTCAGATATTACCCAGCTCATCGGATAACCTTCTTCGTATTTTTTATTATGTTCTCCAGGACTATAGAACTTGTCATATAAATTGTACTCCACGAGAGAGTTTACGGTGTCTTTTGTAAACAGCAGAAAATTTCTAGTAAGCACGCCATTGCTGATGCTCGTGCTTGCGCCTTGCATTCCGGCAAGCGTGAGCAAGGGCGCAAAAAGGTCATTGGTAAGAGGATGGATGTCTTTGGTTGGTTTCGGAAGCACTTCCGCGTTAGAATTATGGAGAATATGGAATGAGAATTTGTCGCGGTATTTGGCTGAGTCTTCAAATATTTCATTCATCTCCCCCAACAATTCCAGGACTGTGCCCGCGCCGGAATTGTCAAAGTAACCTCCATCGACATAATAGTTTTTGTTGATCTTCCCGGCGGGCGAAACATATGGAAAACGCGAGCTAAGGATGGCAGCCGTACTTAGCTTCAGGTTCAATCTTTCATTTTCCACCTGAATGCTGTCGATAATGTTTAAGATGTCGTTTCTTTTTGAAGTGGTGGAAAGTTGAACCGTACTGATCAACCCTGGCATGCCATCATCAACTTTCGTGCTGGTGATGTACAGGATGGGCAGTGCCCCGGTATAGTCAAATACCTCGGTGACATCGGCGTCAAAGTATTTATTTAGCAATGGATCCCTGGAGCGGCTGAGCAACGATTCAAGTGCTGCAGCGCGATCGTCCATGTCAATGGGCACGAGGTGACGTATCAGGTCGGGCCCCAGAAAGCGGCTTAAGGTAAATGTGAGAAAGTCGCTGTGAAAAAAAATGTTGGAATGGGCGGAGTAGTTTCCGAGGTCCTTAAACAAAGGATCGTTTGACAGTTCAGCTTTAAGAAGACTATAAAACACGCAGTTCCCTACCGAACCACCTGACGCGCCGGCAATGGCAAGGATATGGTCGCTAAATTTGTCCTGAGGGTTTCTTTTACGACTGACGTCTTGCAAATGGCTCAGTACCCCCGTCGTCCACTTACCTGCACGTGAGGCGCCGCCATTAGAGAGTACGATGTAAACGGGAAATTTATCTTTGCCAAAAGCATATCTTTCATTCAGGCTGATCTGTTCCAACCGCTTATCAAGCCAGCTCGCCAGGTATGCACGAGGTGTCGGCCTATTTGCAAAATGCTTCTGAGGTCCATCCTTCCGGAGGCGTACCTGGTAGGGATCACGGAATACGTATCCGACAAAAAAGGCGATCAGATACAAGATAAAGAAGACACTGAACCCAAGCCTGATGCTGGTAACCTGAATGAAGTTCGCCAGTCCGGTGAGAATGCCAAAGGCAAGGATTGCCAGTGCCAGCGGGCCCATGTAGGTACTGAAGCTGATATTGAAAACGGCGCCAAGGTAGAGTGCTGCCGCGACCATTGATATCGCATTAAAGGTTTTAAAATATTCCGATTCCGGGTGACTGAACCTGGGGTGCTGGAACCATTTCTTTATTTGCTTCTTATTTGGATCACTCGTTCGCGAATCTCTGGTATAGTAGCCTGGCGCTTCTCTATTAGCAGCAAGCATAGCATCAATCTTTTTTCGACGGCGGATAAAAAAAGCCACGCAGGTAAGTTGTAGCACAAACAGCACGATCAGGATAATCCTGAGCCAGAATTCATGACGGTCAGGGTCATTGCTAAAGACCCTCATGCCCAAGTCATTCCCGCAGGCGACAGCATCGACGACGATGAATCCACCGTAACAGATAATGATGAAAAGACATGCAATCCCATATTTTGTCTTTCGTGGTTTATTACCGGTGAGGTATAAATGTAGCAGTGCATAGAGTGCGCCATGCAACGCGACAAAAGCTATCACGAGCCAAACATTCCAGGCATAAATGGTTGGAAGGTTCAGTATTGCCGTCTGGCCACAAACAAAGCAATTGTAAGCGAGGAAGCGGGGAATGTGCTGATAGAATTTTGTTGGAATAGTGTATAAGCCGTAGCTCTCCAGGAACTGTCGGTCATCTTTATCCTGTCGAACGTAGCTCAATGTTCTTGAGCTGTACCAAAGAAGGTATGCCCAGAGAATAAATGCTGCCAGTGCGAGTATACCACGCTCTGGGTATTCGCCAGCATGGATCACCACGTCGATACCCTGCTCAACACTAATGAGCAGTACATACATCACGACCACAGACACAAAGGAGGCAAGGAAGATCCAGATGCATTTAAAAAGATTAGCCAGGAACCGAACAACTGTGCGCATCGATTTTCAATTTAGTGAAAAGCCTTGTTGGTTTACCGCAAAGTAAAATAGAAGTCACCTGTAAGTGAATTATTTTCGCCCGGGTATTCATCGACACGATAATTTGTCCGCATAAATGCAATATGGTTGCAAAAAGCCTCCAAAGTGTCTATTTTGTAAATAAATGAAACCCGCGGTAAGTAGTTGTAGTGTGTTCACCGGCCAGATGATGACCTTTTTGAGGACTCTCTTTGTATCCGGTTTACTGCTTTTTTACCTTGCGGGCAACACACCCTTCACCTTTATTCATCAGGTAATTCATCCTGACGAAGTTTCACCTTCGCATTCCCCCAGCGAGGAGGTTGATCCATGCCACCGATCGATTTACCATGGTGATGATAAAGGATGTAAACATGAATTTCACGTAGAAAAGGTAAGTGGGTGTAGCCTTTTTCATACGGTGGTGTACACAGACCAGATCGTATTTGCATCCGGCCATTCGGAAGTTATTCATTTTGCTTTTTCACATCGCGCCGACTTCGACACTGGGGTGTTGGCGCAGCTTAGATTTCCATTTCTCTCCAGGGGCCCTCCATCACGCACCAGCATGTAACTCCGGAACAGAATTATTATTCTGACTAATTATCATTTTAACAGGGCATTGTAGCCTGTTCACTCAATCTTATGCAGTCAAATAGCCTTATGCTGCTGATGCTTGCATCATGCTTGTGCACGCGTGCATTAGCCCAGCCGAAATGTACTGGAAGTTATTCGGGCGTAGTTGTCGATGAGCAGGACAATCCCATCGTTGGCGCTGCCATTGTCTTATTTCCGGGGAAACAGGGTCAAACATCCAATGGAACGGGTGAGTTTAAATTTACAGGCTTGTGCAGCAAGTTGTATACGGTTAAAGTTCAGTATCTGGGGTACAAAGAGGTGAGCTTCAAATTGCGTATAATCAATGCGGTAAACGGAACGATTGTATTGGAGGAATTAGTAACGCAACTCGACGAGGTTGTCATCAAGCACCACGATGCGGCGCATACGGAAAGTGCCACCAATTTCGCCGAAATGAGCGAGAAGCAGTTGGCAGAAGCAGCCGGCAAAACCCTCGGCCAAGCGATGAAAGAAATTCCGGGCGTAAGCAGCATTCAGTCCGGCCCCGGCATTTTCAAGCCTGTGATCCATGGTGTTCACAGCCAGCGAATACTTATCATAAATAACGGTATCCGGCAGGAGGGTCAGCAATGGGGCGCAGAGCATGCACCTGAAATTGACCCTTCCGTTGCCTCAAATGTGGTGGTGATAAAAGATGCGTCAGCCATAAAGTATGGTGCAGATGCGCTCGGTGGAACTATTGTCGTCAATCCGGCGGAACTGCCGGATGCGCCAGGCATTAATGGCACGGTTAACTCCGTGTTTCAAAGCAATGGACGGTCGGCAACCCTGATTGGGATGATGGAAGGTGGGCTAAGAAGATACAGGGGTTGGGGATGGAGACTTCAAGGTTCCGGAAAACGGACGGGGGATTTTAGCACGCCTGCGTATAGCCTTACCAATACCGGTGTCAAAGAGCTTAATTTCGCTGCGGCTACGGGTTATCATCGCGAAAAAGCTGGCTTCGACATTTATTATAGCCGCTTCTCTACGGAGATCGGGATCCTAAAAGGCACGGCAGTTAGCAATTTCGACGATCTTACTGATGCGATGGAGCGCTCTGAACCACTTTATACTTCAGGGTTCTCCTATTCGATCTCTGAACCGCGCCAAACTGTAAGCCACAACCTTATAAAGCTAAATGGCCATCTGACTACAAACCGTGGTGAGTGGCGGGTCCAGTACGGATTTCAAAACAACAACAGGAAGGAATTTGACCGGCGTATTGGCCAATTATCAGATCTGCCGGCCATGGATCTGAAACTGAATACCCACACCGCTGACGCGGAATGGGAAAACTTGCATGGCGAATCGGCGAGTTTTACTATTGGAATGAATGCCATGCTGCAGGATAATGAGAATGTACCGGGCACGCAGAGAATCCCATTTATCCCCAACTATTTGAGTGTGAATGCCGGTGTGTTTGGTGTTTCAAAAATTCACTTCGACACATGGACACTTGATGCCGGATTACGATACGACTACAGGCATTACGACGTGAAAGGTTATGATTATAAGAATTCGCTCTACAGCAGCGTGTTTTACTTCGGTAACCTGAGCGGTACGATTGGCGCAACGTGGCATATGAGCACATCTCAAATGCTACGTTTCAACATAAGCAGCGCCTGGCGTCCACCACACGTCGCGGAGCTGTATAGTCTGGGAACTCATCAAAGTGCCGCATCCATAGAGTATGGGTTATTGCTGAATGATTCCACGAATGAGGTAATGGATTTTCATGACGTCGATTTCGATCCCGAGCAGGCTTTTAAGTTCGTAACAACCTATAGTTTCAACGATATGCCGTGGAGTCTGGAATTGAGCCCATATGCCAATTACATTCTTAATTACACCTACCTCAGGCCTACAGGGATAACCCGTAATTCCGGAGGTGTGTATCCATATTTGAGGAACGCCCAAACTGATGCGCTTTTTCTCGGCGCTGATATTACAGGAAGCTGGCAGGCTACACGCAGACTCAGGACGTCAGCAACGGCCTCGCTATTGCGCGCCAGCGACGTAAAAACGGATGACTATCTGGTCTTTATACCCCCTAACCGCTATAATTTTATCGCGCGTTACGAAATACCTTCATTTCATAAAGTGAGGAACTTGTATTTGGAGGGTAAGTTAAACTATGTCGCGCGGCAATCACGTGCGCCCCGGGTGGTGACGTTAGAGGAGATCAGGGACGCCCAGAGCGCGGGTGTCAATCCATTTAAGGATGATAACTCCAATTTCGATTTTATGGCAGCGCCTGACGGATATCTCCTGCTGGACGTTGCTGCTGGATTCTCCTTCAGGTCAGGCAAGACGCAATACGATTTCAGACTCGCATCTGAAAATACAACAAATCAAGTATACCGCGAGTACACGAACCGCCTCCGATATTACGCGGACGACCGCGGACGCAATATAACAGTATCAATAAAATGTATCTTCTAAAACGATCAAAAATGAAAAAATTTGAAACTTCTCAGCGCGCGTTACTAAGGATATTAACGCCCGTTATTTTTACCGCCATTCTCCTGGTGGCCTGTGATGACAACGGTCCTGAAAAAGAGGACACGCCTGAATTGATTACCCAGGTTTCGTTAACCTTTACTCCTCTAGCGGGCGGCGCAGCTGTAACGGGTATTGCTACTGACCCGGATGGTCAAGGAATTCAGGATATGACGGTTAATGATACAATTCAACTTGACGGCAACACAGCCTATCTGTTGACGATATCTTTGATCAATGGCTTAGCAGATCCGAGTTCAGCGGCATACGACGTCAGCCAGGAGGTAGAGCGTGAGGGTGATGAGCATCTCTTCTTCTTTGCCTGGAGCGACCAACTCTTTGAGAACCCGGTGGGAGATGGCAATCTTGACAATCGTACGGATGAAGTTGAATACCGCGACTCGGATGTCGACGGGCTTCCTGTTGGTTTGATCACGGAATGGACTACCGATGTGGAAGCAACTGGGACATTTCGCGTGGTACTCAAGCATCAGCCGGACCTGAAGAGTGACACTTCCGGTTCCGATGTTGGTGAATCAGACCTCGATATTGAATTTGTTATTGCGGTTGAGTGAGGGTTGTAATCGGGTACGTTAGCAAAGCGTGTCCGAGGCATTGAGAAAGTGATGTGTGAAAAATCCCCACGGGGCTGTTCGCGTCGCAGGCTGTTGGTGATAAGCTAACGACATCGAACGGAAAACGGTGGCAACGGCCATTGGTACAAATATTGTCCCTTCAATACTAACGCTTAACTTTTATATAAGATGGAACACAAGCTCAAAGAAGGTACCGTTATAGAACATGCCGGCAAGCAATGGATAATTACGCAGATCGCTGAAGACAACGAGGGCCAGGTCGTGTATCACATGAAATCCGGTGAACAGGTAGGTGTTCTGAAAGAATCGGATCTTCCGAAGGACGTTGAAAGGTAATGAAGCGATTATAGTGATTGCTGAATCACGCCTTTGTGCCTCTGACAGCCAGGAATAAAGTGGAATAATTCGTACAAATCATCGTGGTCACTCCTGAAGATTCAACAAACTCATGATTATAATAACGGTGCCAATCCTTCTTTTGACAGCTGGAACGGGCTCTTTTAATTGTTAAAAAAGTATTTTGCCGCGATCGCAATTATTTTCCAACTAATTGAAACATTTAAATGAATCTATTGGTTTAAAGTACAAGCCAGACGATTTCGAGGCCTCGATGGCATTATATCAATAGACAAACTAAAATAAATCAATCCATTATGTTGCATTCCGGTAAAAACATCCACGCACGTCACATTCTAATGATTTTTTCTATTCCCGTTATTATCGTGGGATGTACACTAAAGGCCGACAAGCTTGACAAGGCGTCATCGCCGGCAATTCATTACACACCCGTAGACGGTGTGGTTATTAAGCCAGGGAATTTACAAGAGGAACTGGAGGTCGTGGGCACGCTCGTTGCGAACCAGCAAGTAGATATCGTCAGTGAACTCACCCGCAAAGTAATGAGTGTTCCTGTGAAGGAAGGCAGCAAGGTACGCGCAGGCACGTTGCTGTTTCAACTCGATGATGCCGATTTGCAGGCCCAACTGCAAAGACTTCGGCAGGAGGAAAAGCTTGCCGGGTTGAATGAAGAGCGACTGAAAGATCTTATCCTGCACGATGCCATCGCACAGCAGGATTATGATGAGGCCTCTACCAATCTGGAGGTTCTCAGGGCAAGGATCAAGGAGCTTCAGGTAACAATAAACAAGACACGCATAACGGCA
>JANNPM010000215.1:0-3377 GCA_031400145.1 Chryseolinea sp.
GCATTTTTAAATTATCTATTGTTTGACAATAATTTCCAGCTGCAAAATTTCGACTTCGCCCAGGTAAGTGCTAGCGCTAAAATCCCAGTTGACGGAACACCACATTCCCATGAAAAACTGATGCTGGATATGCCGATTCAAAAGGAAGGATTCCTTTACATCTATGTATCAAATGAGAGTGACCAGGATATGGATGTATACTTTGATGATCTCAGAATAAATCATACTTATTCGGATATAGTTGGAGGAGGAGATTATTACCCATATGGACTCGCGATTGAAGATCGACAGATTCAACGAGAATTTTATCGATTTGGTTACCAAGGACAGTTTAGTGAAAAGGATGAGGAAACGGGCTGGAATCATTTTGAGTGGAGAGAGTATGATCCGGTCGTTGGAAGGTGGACAGCGCCCGATCCAAAGAGACAATTTTTCTCACCTTATGTTGGGATGGGTAACAGCCCAATTAGTGGTGTTGATCCAGATGGTGCTTACTCATGGGCGGGTGCATTGTGGAGAAATTTGTTCTACGGAGGGTCCGGAATATATCAGAGTGGTGAAGATGAAGGTAAGGAAGTTTGGGGGTTCAATACTGCGGAGGGTGCACATTTTGGAGCAGATGCAGGTAGTTTCTGGGATGGATTGCTATCAGGAAGCAACGATGTTTATCAGGGTGGCTTTAATTCTACGTTTCAAGATCAAGAAGTTAACAACCTTCCTGGCTATCTTCTCACTGGAGTAGGCACTGCAATGACAGGTGCTGAAAATAAGATGTTCAATCAAAATACCTGGTATAGTCTTCGAAAGATGAAGACGTACTCCCAGCGATTTAATGGTAATCAATATACAGGTGGTAAGCTTGGAGCAAGGAACGTGGCTACAGGGTTAAAGATAGGTGGTTACGGATTAGGCGCATACAATGCATACTCTATTACACAACAGTACGCGGCTGGAAAAATAAGCACATGGACTTTAGTAACAGAACAACGATCAAACGCGTATTCAACTCTTGGTGGTATTTACGGGGCTGCATGGGGTGTTGGATGGGAAATGGGTAGAGGTATAACTTCCACAAGTGGATATCAGCAATGGAAACAAAATACATGGCTTCCCTGGAGACAAGTCAATTTGGGCTATTAAAAAGCGAAACACCATGAAAGTATTCTACTACTATGGTTTTCTCTTCTACAGCAAAGTACTTAAAGATGATGAACCACATTTATTGACGATCCTTGCTTTAAGCTTTTTAGAATCGTTGATTGTTAATGGTATTTTGGAAGCAATATCAGTTCATACTTTTTGCAAAGATATTGGCAGGGGGTCTATGTTTACTGTTTTATTGTTGATCATTGGAGCTAATTATTATTTATTATACAGAACTGGTAAAGCAAAACAGATCGTGCAATCACGACCGAAATTCTTCAAAAGCCATAATCTATCGATAGCATTGACTTTACTTTTTGCTGTCGGAGCGGTTTCTCTAATGTTTTGGGGACCGATTTACTTAAAGGGTGTTTTAGATGAATGTAAATAAGCAGGCACGCATAAAGAAAAAAGCCAATCGAAATTCGGTTGGGCTTCTAGCTTCTGCAGAGTATTCCCCCAGGGACTCTGAACGGAAGCATAAACGAAGCAGAAAGAGTTAGAGATAAAATAAAGGCCACAAAATAGATGGAAAAGCCCAATCGATTTTTTCGATTTGGCTCTGCTTCTACACGGCACTTTCTATTTTGATATCAGGTAGTAAGTCTCAATAAGGTTGAAGGGGATGATTTTAGTTTTTTTAGTCCCTAGCTTAACCTCCGGGAGTGTGCTTGAGAGCGATTTAGTATTTATGGGGAGACTGGGAATTGGTAAATGGTTTGGTCATAGATTTCGTCTATAAAAATGTTATAAAGAGCTTATCATTTATAATAGCTGGTTGAACATAAGCTAAATACGATTTAGTGTCTTCAATGCGTGTTTCTCTCCAAAGGACGGTGAAGAGCCAGCACACACTAGGAGTTAATCAGGAAGTACCGTCACAGAAAATAATTTTATGAAACGTATCTATTCTACAGCCGTCTTAATCTTCACTTGTACAATGTCCTTCGCCCAATTTCACTATGGTGTAAAAGCAGGACTTAATCTCTCCAACCTCCATATCAAGGGCTCTGGCAATGCTGATGAGTGGAAGCCAGCAGTCCATGCCGGCATGTGGTTCAGTTATGAATTTACTAAACGGCTTACGCTAGCCAATGATTTGTTATATTCTGAAAAGGGGTACAGAACTCATAGCTACAAAACTCGCTTTTATTATATCAGCTTCCCCACGACCATTCGATACAATTTATTCCGAAAATTCTCAGTGGAGATTGGCGGCGGCCCCAGCTATTTGGTTTTGTCACGGGATAATGAAAGTGATTCCGAGACGAGGTGGAACAATAAAATAGACTGGGGGCTTTGTGCAGGGGTTCGTCACGATCTAAGTTCCAGATTAGCCGTAAACCTCAGATATGAACATGGCCTTTCAAATGTAATAGGCAAAGATGAAATCATGGAATACCAGTCGATTTCAGGTGACGATCCCCTCCTTAATCCTTCTACCTTAAGAGAATTAGGCTATAAAGACACAAATCGAAACATTCAGCTATCGATTAGCTACGCATTCGCCCATAAATAGTAAGCCACGGCGGCGAGAAAGAGCATTTAAAACGTGAAGAAACTGCTTATAGTTTTTTTTCTAATGGTAGTCTTTGTTGAACTACGAGCTCAGGATGAACAATCCGGGCTGGATTCTACTATCCATAGGATAGATAGTATTAAACAAAAAGGGATGTCTTCAATTGATACAACGGTCAGGAAACTTGATAAAATCAATAGAAGCTTTAGTAGCATAAATCAGGCCCTTAAGGACAGTCTTAAAGTCGACCAGCCGGGTTCAGAATTGGAACAGTCAAAGAACAACCTGACGCGAAAAATTGATAGCCTCAAAGCAAAAAACCTCTCACATCATCGGTACAGCAGAAAATTAGATAGCTTGAATCGAATAGACCCTCTTCGAAAGATCGAACTGGCGGAGGGCAATCTCCAAAAAGTGGAAGATAAGATAAGTAAAATTGAGAATTCACCGGAAGAAAAAATAAACGAAAAACTGCATGTCCTCTCCAAGGAATCTAACGGACAAGGGAATTTGCCATCTGACGTTAATTTACCTAATTCTAACATAAATGTTAACGCAGAAATCCCAAAGGCGAGTACTTCAGCCTTAGCGTTACCGAATACCACAATGGATAAGAGTACCCTCAATCTCGACAAGATAAACCCAGACATAAATACTGAAAAGTTGGATGATTTGAAATCCACGGTCGATATAGAGGAAGTATCGGAAAAGGTAT
>JANNPM010000052.1:0-16391 GCA_031400145.1 Chryseolinea sp.
AAAGTTAATACCAGCGCATCCACCGGGGCTACCCAGAGTCCTCCACCATAGCTATTGTGCCAGCTTTCGGATTTTTCACCTTCAAGCCACACACGGCCGTAATCAAACCCAACGAACATGCCGAGGGAAAACGGAATAATCGAGTTTTTGCTGTTGGTTAACCTTGCACGCAGGTCGGTCGATTGCCAAAACGCTTTGTCTCCGTAAAAGCGTTCCGTCCTGTATCCACGCAAGCCTAGTGAACCACCGAGCGAGGGCATCTGGAAGAATTCGTATCCTTCTCCAAAATTCTGACCATATCCAACCTGCGTTGCGATAATGAAATTTTCTTTCCTGTCTAATGCTTTATATACCATTAGCTGCGCACGCAACGCGGTAAATCCATTGCCGGCCCTTACAGCATGAACCCAGTCGAACGTAGCGTTAAACCGTACACCTGTATGCGGTGAAAAAACATTGTCGACGTTATTATAATGAAATCCAGCCCTGGCACCTGTAAAATAATTTCTTGCAAACAATCTTGGATTGAAGTCTTCACCATAGAACCTGATAAAGCGACCTTCGGTGTTCTCAATGTTTGTGGCGGAGAATGTAGGACCGAGAGTAAAATATCCACTTACACCTGCGAATCGTTTCTTTAGTGCGGTATGAAGATGAACGAGATCCTGCCTGACCCTGTAATAGTCAGCATTATCAACAGGTCTCCTGGTGTCATTGCCCAGACCTGCAAAGTTAAATGCATACGTCGGCCCATGATAACGGGCATCAATATAAAGATCCCACTTGTTGAATGCGTTCAGGAAGTCAGCCAAGTAGGTAGCTTTGAATGCGAGCGTTCCAAATGCAAAACTTCCGCTAAAATGCTGATTTGAAGCGTATGGAATTTTCTTAAAAGTATGCCGGACCACGTTCAGGCTCGCACCTATTAAAAGGTGATCGTCGGGATTGTAACCGATAACCGGAAAGGGCATGGCTATATCATACTCACTATCATAGCCGCGTCGGTCATAAATGTTATATCGGGATATGCGGCTGCGCTTGTCGGCAGTTTCGGGTCCCGGGGTAAGGGAGTTCTGCCGGAGGTCGTCATATACAAGGGTTTTTCGTCCTCCCTTTTTAACAACGGAATTATCTGTAAACTCATCATTGCCCAGCCCGCCTATCAGGCGGAGCTTTACGCTTTCATTTACATTGCCCGTTACAATAAAATCGTCTGCGTCGCCATTGCCATATATCTCAATACTCCGCGTAGTGCTGTTATCAAATGTTCGCTGGAAGGTATGATGTTTTACCTCGCCTTTTTTGTTGATCTCGGAAACGGTTACGCGTGTATGATCATCATCTATGCGCTCAATTTCAAAACGTTCACGTTCTTCAGTACCTATTACGTCGACCGACTCGCTAAGGAACTCGTAATGGGTACGCGCGATACTCATCAGGTTATCACGCCGGCTCTTAATGCTTTTTATGATGTCTCCGGCAGAAATCTCCTGCGCTTTCGCTGGCCAGGTTAGAAATGCATTTTGAATCACGTCGTCCGAAAGATGCTCCTGAATGAACTTTACCTGTTCTTCCCATTGCTGCCAACTTAATTCATTGAGAAAAGTACGGTCAAACAAACGTGCACTCCAGGTTGTCCACTTCATACTCCTAATCTCCGGCCCGTAGACCTGCAGTTGTCGCAGGAATGGAAGAGTCTGTCGCGCCAAGGCTGGAATCAGTCCATCGTACCGTGAAAATGCCTGATCGCGATCTCTGGGAATTGGTCGGTAGATTTTGGCATCATTCTCCTGATTGAAACTTGCCCAGGTCCATTGATCGTCATGTCTGTCCCAGTCACCGATAAGAAAGTCAAGCATCCGCGTCCGCAGTGCCCATTTTTCATCCACCTGATGCTTGTTGTTTTTGAGGAGGGATTCTGTAAGCTCTGCAGTACTAATTATTTTATCCGGAGACCCGAAGAAGGCTGCATCCTTCCAATTCTTGCCCGACGGTCTTTCTTCGACGAGATGTATGCCTCCTCCGAAAACTGCGTTGTATTCGCCAAGTCTCGGCTGTGCCGGTACAAAATAGAGCTTCGGATTAGTATGATATACTTCGATGGCATCTGCAATGGGTGGTATGGCCAGCGGTGCAAAAGGAAGCGTAGCCAGGAAGTTGTCTTCAACCAGAAACTGCGCGGCCACCATCTTATTGAACGGATAAGGCAGAAAGCGCTTTACATCTTTCGTCATGCCGCGCAGGACATAGTCGCGCCCCCCTTTATCCGTGACACGGAGGGAGTTTGTTTGATTGCCTCCTCCCTGCTTTACCGGCGTAACACCACCTTTGAAAGTGGCAAGATCCAAGACCGGAAAAATATACTTTTCCTGGTATAACTCGCGATGATGCGTTCCTAAGAAAAATTTGTGGATAGGTCCAGCCGGCTTTATGCGATTGTTCGTTACAGCCCTTACAACGGTATCCTTATGCTGATCGTATTCCGCAAACGATGTTTGAAGCGCGGCGGCAGAATCAACTTTTCTGTCCTTTATCTTCTTTTGATAGACGAGCGTTGCTTCCGTTCCTGTTATGTTTAATTCATAAAACTGCACCCATATTTCGCCGCCTTCATAAAATGATAACGTGCTGTAACCCATAGCGCTTGAGGCAAATTCAGAACCCTTACCGAGACCTACAGGGCTGGTCTTGGATCCGCTACCACTCACAATAAATTTCTGTCCGCCGTTCTCAATGTACTGCAGCGCGTGCTCATGACCACTGGCAAAAATGAATGATCCGTTCTTTTTTACACCTGCCATTAGCGCGGCGCGCAGCCCCTTATAGTCCTGGTGAGCCAAATCCTGGTTTGAACCGATAGCCCCGCGGAACAAGGCAGAAACGCTTCCTATGCCTGGCAAAGGCACGTAAAGCTTTGGATTGATTTCAGTGAGTGGAAAAACATGTTGCTTGATGGTGAATCGCCCTCCGTGGGGTCCGTAAGTATACAACGGATGATGCATAGCAATCACGATCTGTTGGTTTTTGTATTTCCTTACTATGTTCTCGAATATAAACCTGAAGCTGGCGCGGTTTCTTGCCTCACATCCTTCATTAAATTTCGGTTCTTCATCTGAATCCGCAAGCCACCACTGGGAGTCCACAACCAGCACTACCACATCGTCATTGAGCTCAACCACTTCAGGTCCTGAGCATCCATCATCCGGGATGAAATAATTTTCCCAATCGTCTTTATCCTTTACACCGCGTTTCTCGTTGAGATATTTTTCAATAAACTTTTCCTGCATCTTGAGGCCTTTCTGGCCCCAGCCTCGCCAGTCGTGGTTGCCTGGAATGAAAATTGGCCTGCCTTTGAAATCGTCCAGGATATTTAACTGTGCTGTAATTCTGAATTCAGCAACTTCGCGCCTGGCAACATCTTCCTGAGGTGGCATTCCGTAATCATATATGTTGTCACCCAGAAAAAGGATGGAACTGTTTTTTGACTCCGTGTTCAGTCTGGATTTCAGAAACCTAAGGGCAGGTGTAGTCCCTTCAGATGAAGCATTTCCTGCATCTCCGATGAGATACATGGTATGCTTTAGTTCTAAATCGGAAGACGGAGCTTGTTTTTGCCACTGCTTTGCTTTCGTGGTATATTGACGTTTGTAGGACACGCACGAAACGAGCAACAACAAAAATATAAGGTACGAGAGGTTTAGAAGTCTGATCATGAGGTGTCGCAAAATAATTGATTTTGATCATTTCTTAATCAAAGAGGTTTTTCAATAGCACCAGTCGCGAACCGTTCTTCTTGCCTCCCCCGCCTTCGCGGTAATCGCGGCGGGCGCGTATGATGTAGATATCTCAGATCCCCTTCCTCTAACTGGGTGATTTGGCGATTGAAGCGCTCAAACGTTTTTGTTGCGCCATGATTCTGTGGTTTTCTCTTCCAAATCGGCGTACCTTGCGTACCCCTCATTCAGGGTTATTCTCCGCGTTAGCAGTATTTAAAAAATCCATAATGAAAGCAACTTCCAAAGGAAGTAGGAAGGCAGGCACCGTAATTTCCGGAAAGCTTACCCGACGGCCAGGAAAAGGCGATATTGAAGTAATCAATCCCATAAGCGACGGGATTGTCTGTATTGGCAACGATTGGCGTTACACCTATATGAACGATGCTGCGCTTCGTACTCATCCTCTCGGGCGCGACGGCACATTGGGGAAAAGCATCTGGGATGTACATCCGGAAATGAAAGGGACGATTTTCTGGGACAAGTATCACGAAGCCATGGAGACCAGACAGGTAATAGAGATAGAAAGCCATTATGCGCCCATGAACACCTGGTTCTTCGCAAAAGTCTACCCTTCTGTCGATGGTTTGACAATCCTCTTCATGGATATTTCGATTCGAAAGAGGGCCGAAATGGACGCAGAAAAAGCGGTACAGGGAGTATGGGTGAATGTCCGCGATATAACGGAACGATGTAAGGCTGAATGGGAGTTTAAACAAAGTGAACTAAGGTACAGATCAGTTGTGGAACAACTTTCTGAGGCGGTTTTTGTCACAGACGACCACGGAAACTACATCGAAGTAAACTCAAGCGCTTGCAGGCTGCTTGGCTATACGCAAGAAGAACTGTTAACAAAAAATGCAAGAGACATATTGTATTCTGTCGATAAGATCAACAACCTGCCAGATCGCTATTCTTACATACGGGATCACAAGTCAGACGTCTCTGAAAATCAATTGAAACGAAAGGATGGCTCTCCGGTTGACGTGGAAGCAAACTCAGCAATATTGCCTGATGGCAACTTCGTTTCTATTGTGCGTGACATTACTGAACGTAAGAGGGCACTTAAAACGTTAGACACCCGAGAAAAACGCTTTCGCGCAATGGTCGAGAACAGTAACGACATTATTGCTCTTCTCGACAGGGAGTACCGGCCGATATATCGCAGTCCGTCTGCGGAAAGGGTAAGTGGATATTCACTTGAAGAAAGTGTAATCAATGCGGGTTTTGATAGAATCCATCCAGACGACAAGTTACTTATGCAGCAACAGATACAGGTAGTCTTGTCTACTGAAGCAATACCAATTACAGTGGAGTTCAGAGAAACGCATAAGCAGGGTCATTATATCTGGCTGGAAGGTACGATGACGAATATGTTTCATGATAAGGATGTCAATGCCATGGTAGTTAATTTAAGGGATGTCACCATTCCTAAATTAGCACGAGAGCAACTGCGCGCGAACGAAAGGCGTTTTCGCGCGCTGATTGAAAATATTACTGACGGTATCGTTTTGAACGACGGGCAGTTTAACGTCCTTTTTCAAAGTGCCTCTGTCGAACGAATTTTAGGATATAACCTGGAAGAAAGGCAAAGCCGGAATGTGCAGGCTATTGTGCATCCGGATAACCTGGATGACTTTGCACAGCTCTATAAAGTATTGGGAGAGAATCCCGGAAAATCTCGCCCGTTCCAATATCGGTTCCTTCACAAAGCAGGCCATTATATATGGCTGGAGGGTGTTGTCACTAACTTGCTGCACGAACCCGGTATAAATGCGTATGTAGCCAACTACCGTGACATCACCGAAAGAAAGGGAGCTGAAGCACATTCAAAACGTACAGAATTAGAGCTCCGGCAAAGCAACTCCTTCCTTGAAAGTGCCCAGCGAGCGGGAAAAATTGGCTACTGGATCTCAGAACTTACTGATGAGGGCAGCTTGATCTGGTCGAAGGAAACGTGTCATATCTTTGGTATCCGTCAGGATGATTTCGACCATCGTTTGGAAACATTTTATCAGATAATACACCCAGACGATCGTGAAGCAGTCAAAGTAGCCGCAGCGTACGCTATTGAGCATCGCCGCCCTTATTCCATTGACCACAGGATCATGTTGCCGGATGGAACGCAAAAGTGGGTCCACGAACAGGGCGAAGTTTCGTTTGACAATTTGGGCAAGACCTCCCAGCTAATCGGCATCGTGGGTGATATAACAGCGCGCAAAAAAGCTGAACAAGAGATTTTAATGCTAAACGCCGAGCTTGAGCAACGTGTAAAGATCCGGACACTGCAGTTGCAAGAAGCTAACAAGGAGATGGAAGCCTTTACATATTCAGTATCTCACGACCTGCGCTCTCCGCTGCGGATCATAAACGGCTACTCGCAAATCCTGTTGGAGGATTATTTCCCAAAGCTTGACGAGACCGGCAAAAAAACGTTGGAGATAATCACAAGCAACGCCTTAAAAATGGGAAGGCTTATTGATGATCTACTGGAGTTTTCCAAGGTGGGGAAGACTGTCGTTAAAAAAGTAGAAGTGGACATGTTCGAAATCGTCCGTGAAGTTATCAGTGACTTGCGAATGGCAAATGTGGCAATACCGGAAAATATTTTCATCGGACCTTTAGGTACCTCTTCGTGTGATGCCAATCTGATCAAACTTGTCTGGATGAATCTCATATCAAATGCCATAAAATATTCAGGCGGTGGTGTGAAGACACCCGCTGTGGAGATCGGCACTCAGCGGCAAGAAGGCAAACTTGTATATTATGTCAAAGACAATGGTGCAGGTTTCGACATGAAATACTACAACAAGCTCTTTGGTGTATTCCAACGTCTCCATAATCAAAAAGAATTCGCGGGCACCGGCGTCGGACTGGCGATTGTGCAGCGCATTATCGTACGACACGGCGGTAAGGTCTGGGCCCAGGCGACAGTGGATGGAGGCGCCACATTCTTTTTCACAGTTCCATGCTAGCAACATTTAAACTTCGTATACCTCCGCCTTCTCCTTATGGAGGTTAGGGATGGCGATCCTGAAAGTGGTGCCCGCACCCGGCGTGGAAAGCAGCGTTATCGACCCCCCAAGACGATCAAGTGTTTCCTTGACGATGTAAAGTCCCAGCCCGGATCCGTCGGATTTTTCTGTTGCCCTGTAAAACATTTCGAACACGCGATTTTGCAACTCATCTGAAATACCTATTCCGTTATCGTCAATCACTATCACGGCCTGTTCTTCGGTGGGGAACACTTCAATCTTTATGAACGATTGCTTCTTCGTTGGATCATAATATTTTATGGCGTTTGACAAAACATTTAGCACAATAAGGCTGAGTCGCATCTTATTGCAGCTGAATGGCGAACCTGGATGAACGGTTGTAACTTTCAATATACTTTCCGGCCCGTTGTGAAATTTTAAGTTGGAGAAAATTCCATCGAATAATTTGTCGAATTCGATCTCCTCCGATTCATCGTCCAACCGGGAACTCTTCGAGTAATCCAATATGAGCTTAAGCGTATCGTCAAGTTGAGCAATACTTTGCTCCATCATCGTAAAGTATTGTGGAAGAACGGTTGTATTGTTGTCGGCAAGCTCATGTCGTGATAAGTTCACAAGCCCCAGCACAGAACGCAATGGCGCCCGAAGATTATGAGATGTGCTGTACACAAAAAGATCCAGCTCACGGTTAAGCTTCTTTAGTTCTTCATTCTGATTCTTCAGGATAAGCTCTCTTGATATTTTAAAGTCTTCATGGCGCCGCAGCCTGAGAGCATGTTTAATCGCAAGCGGAAGACGGGCGAGATTGGATTTTAGAACGTAATCCGCCGCACCTTTCTTCAGGCAAGAGACGGCGAATTCTTCAGACACGGCTCCAGTTACCAGTAGGAATGGAATTTTTACTTTCTTGCGATGGCAGATTTCCAACGCCTCAATGGAGTTGAATTGTGGCAATGCATGGTCGGAAAGGATAAGGTCTGGCTGATAGGTATCCAGAGCATCTGTGAATTCATTTCTGCTATCGACGCGCATGCTGGAGAAGTTTACATCCCCCTTTTTCAAAGCCCTCTCGATCAACCAAGTATCTTCCTCCAGATCTTCCAACATTAAAATTTTCAATTTTTTGCGCATAACGTACTGTTTGGTTAATACTTCACTACACCTCGTTCACCTGCACGATTTAACACATCGGTTCAGATTTACACGAACTCTTTCAAATGTTTACTTACAACGCTGACACCACACGCGGCCTTTAATCCTCACCTATACACCCAATGATGGGCTTAAACGAAATAGTTTCTGAATTTCCTCTTGGTCGGATCACTTAATAAAGATACCATAATTCTAGTTCGAAATAGTGTATCCATCAAGTCTCTGGCGGAATGGGTACGTTTAGCCAGTCGCAACGAGTACTATTTGAGATCAAATCTCAGTTTATCACAACCTTTGACCAATGCCTGGCAACTATCAACGTAATTTCAGCAAGGGATTTTCTTAAGAATATTTCCTATTGCTAATCGGAGGCATAGCCAGTCGTTTGGCCTTATAGATATGAACGCCTGAAAGCGCTTGACATCAGCCTCATGAACACCCCGTTCTCCACCGGAGGCACATTTAAAAGGAGAAGGGAGCCACGGCCTACGGAGGTAATATTGACACTGTACTGAGGGTAGAAATTCCCTCCTGTGTGGATTATATACATCAGTATAAACAAATAATCCGACGTGTGCTGGAATTTGGGGACGCCGCAGGCGGGAATTTGTTTCGGCGGGAACGCGGAAAGGGTTCCTCTGCTCAAGATTTGAAACAGTTATAAGTGGCATCGTTTTTAAGTATACTGCAGTATTAACAATTTTCCTCGATGAAAATCCTTTTTATAGTTAACCCTATTTCAGGTAAAAAAAGCAGTGACAGCGCGATCACCAGAGTTCACGAAAGATCTGTCGAACTCGGCTTTGATTTTAAGTTTTATTATACGACGGGAAAGGAGGACATTGCGTCGATCCACGAACAGATTGAATGGTATCAGCCGGACCGAATTATTGCTGGCGGTGGAGATGGCACGTTGCAACTTGTCGCTACCGCAATTCTCGATAAAAAGATCCCATTCGGTATACTGCCGCTGGGCTCTGCCAATGGGTTTGCTACGGCGATTGGTATACCCAAAGATCCGCTTGAAGCCATTGATCTTATGATCAATTCAAAAAGAACGAGGCCATTGGATTTGCTTAAATTTAATGATGAGCACATCTCCATCCACCTCGGGGATATCGGAATCAATGCACTCATGGTAAAGGAGTATTCCGAATCTTCAGATCGTGGCATGATGGCATATGCAAAACACTTTGTCAATTCGATGAAAGAAACGCCGTTGCTCCGGTACAAAATCAAAACACCCGAAGAAACTTATGAAAAGGAGGGATACATGCTTGCCTTTGCGAATGCTAATAAGTACGGCACAGGCGTACACATCTCAGACGGCTCTATATCAGATGGAAAATTCGAGATATGCAACGTGCCGAGAATCGCCATGGAGGACGCTATAAAATCGGGATTGACAGCATTAAATGTCTTTATTGATAAGGATATGTTCTCTGATGTAATATCGTCCACTGAAGCTGAGGTAACAATCAGTGAGAAGACGCACCTTCAGATTGATGGAGAATACATTGGTCTGACGGACCACGTGACTGTGCGTATATTAGCGTCTTCCATACCCCTGTTGATACCCTGATGTCATTAAAAGTTCCAATACTGCTGAGCTATTACGCGCTCTCAAATGGAAGTGAGGCTATTATCTTTGGACAGATCACCAGCATGCGCCTGAGCGACCTGAGCTTTACTGACTTCAGCCGGCGGCGGACGTTTCGTACGCTGCTATCTTTGTACCGAACCAAAGCCGTCAGTAGTCAGACCGTTTCCCTGACGTTTGATTCACACGAGGTCACTGGGAAAACCGACGCCTCTGGCTTCTTCTTCATTAAGGATAAAATTGACTCGGTGAACAGTGTCCTGCAAAAAATACACCTCGGAACAAACGAATCCGTGCATGTTGTCACCGGATTATATTCACTGTCACTTCATCGTGTTGACACGCCGTACATCGTAGTGTCCGATATCGACGATACCATCCTGCACTCCTACATCAGCCGCAAGATCCTTAAATTCCGGACCCTGATGTTTACCACGATGGAAAAACGAAGGGCCGTTGAACCCGTAAAAACCCTTATCAGCTCGATCGTGAAACGCGGCGCGACACCGCTTTACATCTCCAACAGTGAACAGAATCTTTATCCGCTTATCTACAGATTTTTGATGCATAATGATTTTCCTGCTGGCCCATTGTTCCTTAAACAAATGCTGAAATTAAAGGACATTATCCGTTACAGGAAGCTACCTACACCTGAAGTTCACAAGCTGAAGATGCTTGACGAAGTGATCCCGCTGTTCAGCAACAAAAAATTCGTGCTAATCGGCGACAACACACAGTTCGATATGACCATTTATCTGTCGACGGCAAAAAAATATCCTGTCAACATTACTGACATCTTTATCAGAAAAGTGATAAACCTGCCGGATGAAGCTGGCAAAGTCCGTGAGCTTAGGGAAATGCTTGCGAAATCACAAATCAATTTTTACTACGCAGAGGAGTTTACCGGACTGTCAAAGCATAGCGAAGCGATCTAGTGAGGATCGCTAACCCCGTCAGCGCATGGTCCGCTGAAGCTGTGAAACTTTTTCATAAACCATTCTTCTTATTGAACACTGTTCAGTATCTTGTCACCGAATTAAATCCCGAATGTCAATAGCAGAAAGAAAGAATAAAGAAAAAGAGGAGATGACAAAGTGCATCCTGGATGGCGCAAGAAGCGTGTTTCTAAAAAAAGGATATGAACGATCCAGCATACGGAACATTGCGGAAGAGATCCATTATAGCCCGGGGACCTTATATTTTTACTTTAAGGACAAGGGTGAAATCTTTCATAAGCTTTACGAGGAAGGCTTTCGATTACTATTAAAAAGCAGTAAGGTACTTGATAATGTCGAAGACCCTTTTGAACGTCTTAAGGCAAACGGAAGGGCTTATATACAATTCGCCGTAGAAAACCGGGATTATTATAACCTGATGTTCCTGGTCGATGAGGCTGCAGAGTACAAAACAGAAGGACTTTACCTGGCTGGCGAAGCTATTAACCAGATCAGAACAACGGTTAAAGCATGCCAGGAACAAGGACGTTTCAAAGATATGAATGCGGATTTTCTCACTTTTATGATCGTTTCAGCATTACATGGAATTTGTGCATTGTTCTGTAAAGACAGGACGAAGAATTTTGCAGAACACACGACCGAAGAGTTAATGGCGCAGGGATATCAATGTTTTACCCTGATGCTTGAACGGGCATAGTTTTTTTGAATTTATATTGAACAGTGTTTGAAATAAAAACGGTAATTAACAAATGAAGCCAAAATCGCTACAGTGGAGTTCATACGTCCTGCTTACGTTGCTGCTGATGCAGTCAAATGCAGCCCTTGCTCAAGAAAGCCTGAACTTGTATGTCAGCCAGGCATTGGAGGCCAATCAGAGCATCAAACAACAAAACTTTCAGTTTGAAAAAAGCTTGTTTTCCCTAAAAGAAGCCAAGTCCATGTTTTTGCCGTCGGTCACATTTTCAACCACCTACACAAAGGCGGACGGAGGAAGAACCATTGATTTTCCAACCGGTGACTTGCTGAACCAGGCTTATTCAACGCTCAATCAGCTCACAGGAAGTAACAACTTCCCGCAATTGCAAAATCAAAGCATACTGCTTAATCCTGACAATTTTTACGATGCAAAATTCAGCACAAGTCTTCCGTTGATCAATGCTGAATTGATCTATAACAAGCGGATTAAACGGCAGCAGGTGGAGTTGCAAAGAACCGAAGTAGCCCTGTACAAGCGTGAGCTGGTTAAGGATGTAAAGGTTGCCTACTATCAATATGCGAAAGCAGTCAAGGCAGTGAGGATCTATGAATCCTCCTTGCAATTGGTACAAGAAGGAAAGAGGATAAATACCGCGCTCCACAACAGTGAAAAGGTAAATCGAACTGCGGTGCTTCGCAGCGAAAGTGAAGTCTTCAGAATCGATGCCGCATTAACGGCAGCCATCCAGAATCAGAAATCGGCACAAGCCTACTTTAACTTCCTGATTAATCGTCCGCTCACCGATAGCATCGAACTGGACGATATGCAAATTTTGCCTCTGCAGGATTCGTTAACAGATTCACAAGTGGATAAAAGGGAAGAACTTTTAAAGCTAGGCATTGTCAAAGGAATTGATGAAAACCTGACTGGACTTTCAAGATCATACATCATTCCAAAACTAAGTGCCTTTCTGGATCTCGGTTCACAATCCTTCGATTGGAAGTTCAATGATAAAAGCAGGTATTACCTGGGCGGCCTCTCGTTGACCTGGAATGTCTTTTCATCCGGTGTAAACTCTTACAAAATCAAGCAAGCACGGTTGGAACAGCAAAGCCTCGCTGCACAAACTGACTATGTAGAATATCAGCTCAAAACGGAATTGCAGGTTCGGAAAAACGAATTTCAAAGTGCACTGGCACAATACCAGGCAGCAGAATCGCAATTAAAAACAGCGAATAGCTACTATAATGATGAATTAAAGCTCTACAAAGAAGGCTTGGCTATCTACATCGAGTTGCTGGATGCACAAAATCAATTGATCAACGCAAGGCTGGACTTAAATCTCACTTTGTTTAATGCATGGATAACGAATGCCGCAATTGAAAGAGCCAGCGCAAGTTTTAGTGTACAATAAAAATTTAAACAAGACATAAAATGAAGACAATATCCACTTTAAGTTTTTGTATCTGCCTGGGTGCACTCTTTGTTTCCTGCGGACACAAAGAGGATGGAAAGGTAAACCTCCCCGAGCAGTCAACTGAAATTATCCCCGTAAAAGTAATTTCTGTTTATTCCCAGAAGTCATCCGAAGACATCTTTGCCACAGGCTTGCTTACAACGGAAAATGAAGCAATCTATTCGTTCAAGATTGGTGGCGTTGTCAGCAAAGTACTGGTTGAAGAAGGTCAGTTCTTTAAAAAAGGACAGGTACTGGCGCTACTTAATACCACTGAAATAACTGCCGGGTATGAGCAAGCCCGGCTTAATACAGAAAAGGCGCAGCGAGATTACGACCGTGCTGTTCATCTGCACAGGGATAGCGTCTACACGCTCGAGCAATTACAAAATACCAAAACGGGGCTTGATATTGCACAGAAAGCAGCCGAAGCCATCGCTTTTAACAAACAATATGCTCGGATCAATGCCGCCTCGGAGGGTTTTGTCACCAAAAAGATTGCACATGAAGGAGAAATTGTCGGACCGGGTACGCCTGTGCTGGCCATCAACGAAACCGATAATCATAACTATGTCCTCAAGGTAGGTGTAACGGATAAAGAATGGGCTGCCATATCGATCAATCAACGCGCGGTTGTTAAGTTGGAGGGTTACCCCGATAAAAATTTTGAAGCCTACGTGTTCCGTAAGCAGCTCACCTCTGACCGGGCTAACGGATCGTTCCAGATTGAATTGAAGACTAAGCTGGGAGATGTCACGCCCGCAACCGGTATGTTCGGGAAAGTTCAGATTATTGCTGCTCAAACTCGTTCCCTCCCGGTTATTCCCTACGATGCTTTGATCGAAGCAGATGGAAATAAAGCTTTTGTATTTACTACCTCAGGTACCAACAGGGTTAAGAAGATACCTGTCGTTATTTCACAGTTTGATAATCAAAAAGCATATATCAGTAAGGGGCTCGAAAATATTGTCGAAGTAGTGGTAGGCAATAGCAGCTACCTGAATGAAAATTCTACCATCAAAATAATACAATAAGCCTTTATGAAGATCACTAATTTCTCAGTGCGGAACTATCAGTTTACGCTTGTGATGTTTCTGATGGTAGCGGTGGTTGCATTTGCAACATTGTCTACCATGCCAAGATCCGAAGATCCAACGATACATCCGCCTCAGTACCTGATTACAGTCATCTACCCTGGTACCAGTCCCAAGGACATGGAAGAACAGGTGGTCAAACCTATTGAAAATAAAATATACCAACTGGAAAACATCGAGAAGCTATTGACCACCATTGAAGATGGTGTGGCCGCGATTCAAGTCAAATTTAAATATGGGGTTGATATTGATAATAAATACCAGGAACTGGCCACCGAAATCAATGCGCTAAAAAACAGTGGACTACCCGATGATATTTACCTTATAAAAACGGAGAGGATAAGTGCTACCGATGTAAATATCTTCCAGATTGCATTGGTCTCCAACACCGTTTCTGCAAAAGAGCTTCGTAGCCAGGCCAATAATCTCAAGACACAGCTCGAAAAGATCACCGAACTTAAAAACGTGGACTATTCCGGAATGCCGGAGCAGGAAATACGTGTTGACATAAAGGTGGATAAGCTCGCGCAACTCGGTATTCCGTTGAACGTAGTGATGGGGAGCTTACAAAGTGAAGCCGCTGATACACCGGGCGGAAGTATCAACCTTGGCACCAGGACGTTCAATGTAAAAACCAGCGGGAAATTTCAAGATGCCGAGGATGTAGCCAACACGGTGATATTCAACGGCAACGGTAAAATCACCTATCTGAAAGATGTGGCAGAGGTTGGCTATAAAAATGAAATCGAAAAACATATCATCAGACTAAATGGCAACCGATGTGCGCTGGTGAATGCCGGAATGAAAGAGAATATAAATATTACAGCCGTTCAGGAAAAATACCTGCCCGTAATAGATGATTTTGAAAAGTCACTACCTGCCAACATCACGTTAGTAAAACCATTTGACCAGGCCGATATGGTATCGCAACGATTGGGCCATCTGGGTGTTGATTTTATGATCGCTATTGTGCTGGTGCTTTTTACACTATTGCCGTTGGGGCCCAGGGCATCCCTTATCGTGATGATCTCAATTCCGCTTTCCTTAGGCTTAGGACTCATCGTTTTAAATGCTGCGGGTTTCTCGTTGAACCAACTAAGTATTGTTGGGTTAGTAGTAGCGCTTGGGCTTTTAGTAGATGATAGTATTGTCGTAGTCGAAAACATAGAACGCTGGCTGAGAGAAGGCGCTTCTAAACGGGATGCTGTATTAAAGGGGACCAAGCAAATTGGCAACGCGGTGATCGGTTGTACCGCCACTTTGATTGTCGCTTTTCTTCCACTGGCATTTCTTCCGGACATTGCCGGAGAGTTTATAAAAAGTCTGCCGATGGCAATTATCACCAGTGTATTGGCATCCATGATTGTGGCGTTATCCCTCGTACCTTTTCTGGGTAGCCGTCTTTTGAAAACGCACACTCACGGGCATGGAAACGTATTCTTAGTTTACCTACAGAAATTACTGAATGTCTCTTACGCCCGGATAATGCCTGCCGCATTGAACTGGCCGAAAATTACGGTAGCCATTTCTATCCTCTTAAGTGCAGGGGCATTTATGCTCATTCCACAAGCTGGCTTCAAGCTCTTTCCCGCGTCTGAAAAACCAATGTTCCTGATTACTATCAAGATGCCACTCCAGGCAAATATTCCAGAAACGGATAGAGTAACCAAGCTAGTGGAGAGTGAGCTTAAGCAGTATCCGGCGATAGCAAATTTTACTACCAACATAGGTAAAGGCAATCCGCAGATTTATTACAACGTACGCCAGCAGGAAGAGAAGGCTGACTTCGCTCAGATCTTTGTGCAATTGGATGATGAAGCAAAACCTACCGAGAAGGTGGCGCTCATCGAAAAGCTCAGGAATAAGTTTACCGACTTCCCCTACGCAAAGATCGAAGTAAAAGATTTTCAACAAGGCGCACCTATCGAGGCCAACATTGTAGTGAGGATATTCGGAGATGATCCTGAGGAGTTACGCAAATTGGCTTCTCAGGCAGAAGAGATCCTGCGTAAACAAAGAGGTACAGTGTACATCAACAATGAATTGAATACGTACAAAACAGACGTTAAACTGAAAATTAATAAGGAGAAAGCGAGAACGTCGGGTGTCCTGACAGCCGAAATTGACAAGATAGTACGCTTAGCAGTCGCTGGCTTACCCGTTGGAGACTATATAGATGAAAAAGGCGATGCCAGGAATGTATTGATAACAACAACCTTCGAGAAGTTTCCCAATCTCGATGCATTCAAGAACCTATATGTAAATAATCTGCAGGGAACTCCTATCCCCTTAAGCCAACTGGCAGAATTAACATTTGAAACATCACCTACCGCCATCAATCACTTTAACAAGTCACGCTTTGCAAAGGTTACTGCGATGACTCAAAATAATACGTTGGCGAACAATGTTCTAAAGGAAGTGATACCGCAACTCGATAAGCTTAAAATGCCAAGCGGATATTACTATAAACTTTCAGGAGAAGCAGAATCAGAAGGTGATACATTGGGTGGAAACTTTTTGACGGTCATCCTCTTTAGCGCGTTCTTATTCATTGCAGTCCTGCTACTTCAGTTCAAAACATTCAAGGGTATTATCATTGTATTGTCAGTTATCCCGCTTGGAATAATTGGCGGTGTAGCCATGTTGTTGATTACTGGTTTTCCGATG
>JANNPM010000551.1:0-7491 GCA_031400145.1 Chryseolinea sp.
GCGCGTATCTCTGGAGGCCGTCTCATACCTCAACTGATCGCGGAGAAGCTTTCCCTGGATCTCCTGGCTGAATAATGTATCCTCCAATTGTTTGTACTGCTTGAAATACAACAGGGACTTTTTAAAATCAGATTTCATTTCCCACACCACGGAAAGCTGATTATAGCACTTGATCTCCAATACACGGGCGTTGAGCTCTTTCGCAACGGCCAGGCTATTCTCAATTTTTTTCAAAGCCTCGTCGTAAAGGCGCTGTTTGGTGAAGACGATCCCGCGTCCGAGTTCCACCTCGGCCATACCAAACCGGTCCTTCGTAACTTCGTGCAGCGAATAGGTGGTGTCGTAATAAGCAAGCGCGGTTGGGAAGTTTCCTTTTAGAAACGAGACGGTAGCCAATTTTGCATATATCTTAGGATGTAATGCCTTTTCTTCCGTTTCGTTGGCTACCCTCAGCGCCAGAGACAATGTTCGTTCTGCCGAGTCAAAAGCAAGCCTACGAAGTTGAATATCACCAATTTCATCATAGGCATACGCGATACCGGCGTCGTCATCATTCATCTGACTCATTTTTTTTGCGAGTTCCAGGTGCTCCAGTGCGCGTTCATACTGCCCCATCTCTTTGTAAACCCTGCCCACGTTGTGTAAGGCAACCAGGGTGCGAAGGGGATCCTTGATCGATGTGGCGATGCGATGCGACTGTGTGAAGTAAAAAAAAGCGTCATCGTACTCGCCCAGGTCATAATAGTCATTTCCGATGTTGTTATAATCGCGGGAGATGAGGAGGCTATCTTTTCTCGCAATATCTATTTCCAGCGAAAGATTATCGTAACGCAACGCCCCGCTGTAGTCACCGCCGCTGGCAAGAAGGAATGCTTTATTCTGGTAAGCCCGCACTTTGGTCGCCGGATCTCCAAGCTTTTCCGCAAGGGCAAGCGCCTGCTCGGTGTACTCACTGCTACGGGCAAAATCAACGTATTGATTGCTCGAAGACAATGCTATAAGCGTCCTGACCCTCGACGAGTCGGGCAAATTATTCATCAATACCTTTTCTAAACTATCTATTTGATTCTTCGCCTGCGTATAGCCAGTTGTTATGACAGACCAGGCAAACAAAATCCCTAAAATATTTTTCACGTGATCAGCTAAAAATTAATTTCCAAAATCCGATAACAATCACCAGCACCAGTGCAAGGGGCGTAAGGTATTTCCAGGATAAATTCATTAATTGGTCAACTCTGAGACGGGGAAAAGTCCATCGCACCCACATTTGCATTGATACAAAAACCAATGCTTTACTCAACAGCCAGAACATCCCCCAGAGGGTTGAAGCCAACGTGCCGGGCTGACCACTCGTCCAATTGGCGAGCTTTAACCCTGCTATGTTTGGAAGGGGTGTTGTCCAGCTTCCAAAAAATAAAACCGCTCCCAATATACTTACTAAAAGCATCATTCCATATTCTGCCAACATTATAACCGCCCACCTGAATCCACTGTATTCTGTTTGAAATCCTGCGACCAGTTCCGATTCAGCTTCGGGTAGATCAAATGGTGCACGGTTGCTTTCTGCCAGAGAGGCAATGAAGAAGATCATCCATGCGAACCACAACAATGGCATTCTGAAAACATTCCACATCAGTATGCCACCAGTTGCGCGCACGTCGATTCCAAGTGACCTGATTCCAAACAAATATTCGGGGCGCTCATTCAAAACACTTTGTTGCCTGGAGATCTCCTGCAGATCGAGCGACTGACAAACCATACATACACAAACCACGGAAAGGCCTAGCGGTACCTCGTACGACACAAATTGAGCAGCAGACCGCATTGTGCCAAGCATACTGTACTTATTGTTCGAGCTCCAGCCGGCAACAACAATTCCGATAACATCTAATGACACAATGGCGAGAAGAAAAAAGATACCAGTACCAATGGGTGAGCCTCCCCACCCTGGAGCCAGTGGCAGAACGGCAAAGCCGGCAAAGACGGCTGTAAAGATTATAATAGGTGCAAGTTTAAACAATGATGAATCTGCCCTCAATGGAACGATATCTTCCTTTTGAAGTAACTTCATAAGGTCGGCAACGGATTGAGCAAGACCATAGTAACCAACTTCCATTGGACCAAGCCTGTCCTGGATAAAAGCAGAGATCTTTCGCTCTGCATAAATCGCAAAGATGGTATAGACCAGTAAAAAGGGGAGTATGAAAACTAGCGTGGTCAACCGTGCGGTATTTGAACTCTAAGTTGATAAAATTATTTATGATGATTTTTATATTCTTCACGATAAACATACATGGCTAAGTGTTCCAAAGCGCATGCCTCTCAAGATGCACGGCCTCGTGAAAGAAGAGCCGAGCTGATGCTTCAAAGGAGTCGGTGTAATCTGAAACGAGGAAGAGGTTCTTTGGATTTTTAAAGTGATTAAGAATATCCTGCTGCTCGAGATACGTCTTGAGAGCGTAGGCAATTATCTCCGAGGAGTCGAGAATGATCATCTTTTCACGATAATAGGCATCGATCTCCTTTTTGATTAATGGATAATGCGTACAGGCAAGTATCAGCGCATCAATGCTCTTCAGCGATTTGTCGGACAGGTATTGCGCAATGATCTCATGGCTTATCTGATTGTTAAAGAAACCTTCTTCAATCATTGGTGCGAGCAATGGAGTCGCCAATGAATGAAGTTCAATGCCTTGCCTGCCTTCTGAGATTTTACGTGAGTATACATCTGATTGCACAGTGCGCTTTGTGCCGATCAGTCCAATGGTTTTGCCAGGGAATTTTTCCAGTACATAATCCACCATTGGATCGATCACATTAATAATGTGAACGTCATTTCTTACATACTCCTTCAGGAGCTCATAGGCGGCAGATGAAGCGGAATTGCATGCGATTACAATCACCTTACAACCTTTCCTGAGAAGGACATCAGCAATCTTTACTGAGTATGCCTGGATAGCTGCCTCGGATTTATCGCCGTATGGCAGGTGGGCTGTGTCACCGAAATAGATCATGCTCTCGTCAGGAAGCAACTGCCTGATGGCGTGCGCAACCGTAAGGCCGCCGATTCCACTATCAAAAACTCCAATGGGTTGAGAACCTAGTAATGCCATACAACGGGCCAATATACGTTATCTGCGCGTCGCAAATAAATTCGTATCATTGTCCCTTCAAGAAGTCAATTATTAATCATGACCAATAACTTACTAAAAGGAAAACGAGGAATCATCTTCGGAGCATTGGACGAAAATTCAATTGCATGGAAGGCCGCGTTGCGAGTAAAGGCAGAAGGCGGAGAATTTACCCTTAGCAATGCACCCATTGCCATGCGGCTTGGCAAGATCAATGAGTTGTCTAGCCTTTGTAAAGCGCAAATTATTCCTGCCGATGCGACATCCGAGGATGACCTGAAGAATCTGCTGTCTAAATCCACGGAGATACTGGGCGGGAAGCTGGATTTCATGCTTCACTCAATTGGCATGAGCCCCAACATCCGTAAAGGGAAGGCTTACGGTGATATGAATTATGACTGGTATTTGAAAACGTTGGACATTTCAGCGTTGTCGTTTCATAAGGTATTGCAGACAGCGGAAAAACTTGACGCCATGAATGAGTACGGTTCAATCATCGCACTAACCTATATCGCGGCTCAGCGTTCTTACCCGGATTATACAGACATGGCGCAGGCGAAAGCTATGCTGGAATCCATTGCCCGAAGCTACGGCGCCCGCTTTGCAAAATTGAAGAAGGTCAGGGTAAATACCATTTCGCAATCACCAACGAAGACTACGGCTGGGGCTGGTATTTCTGGCTTCGATGTGTTCTTTGATTTCGCGCAGATGATGTCACCGCTGGGGAATGCATCGGCGGAGGATTGTGCCAACTATATCGTCGTTATGTTTTCAGACTTTACCAGGATGGTGACGATGCAAAATTTGATGCACGACGGCGGTTTTTCCAGCTCCGGGATTACGCAGGAATTGATCGAACGGCTCCAAAAGTGATCAGGCCCTTTTACTTGTGGCAGCGGATCCGCCCGCATTAGTTGCCGGGAAAGATGGTTTCATTTCCACCCTGCAAGATTAACCTTGGGCTACATGTACTACGCAAGCGTAGTGACGGGTATCACGAACTGGAGACGTGCTTTTATCCCGTGCAATGGACGGACATACTGGAGATCATTCCTTCGGATGATTTTTTATTTGAAACCAGCGGAAACACGATTCCGGGTTTGGCCGAAAGTAACCTGTGCGTAAAGGCCTACATGCTTTTAAAAAGAGACTTCAGTATTGGTCCGGTAAAGATCCATTTGCACAAGGTAATCCCCACCGGGGCCGGTCTTGGCGGCGGTTCTTCTGATGCCGCCAACACACTCAGATTATTAAATGCCATCTTTGATCTTAAGCTATCCATAGATGTTATGATGACCTATGCGGCCAGCTTGGGAAGCGATTGCCCGTTTTTTATCCAGGACCTCGCCATGTTTGGAAGCGGCCGCGGTGAGGTACTTAAGCCTGTCGATTTGCCTTTGGCTGGAAAATATCTGGCGTTGTTGAAGCCGGAAATTCATGTATCAACGGCAAACGCCTATGCAGGTATCGCGGCACGTATACCTCATGAATCCCTTGCTGAAACGCTTCAACGTCCGGTGAGGGAGTGGAGATCGCATTTGCGCAATGATTTTGAAGAAACTGTTTTTGCTGCGCATTACAGGCTCCCGGAGATAAGGGATATGTTGTACCGGCATGGTGCGCTGTTTGCTGGCATGAGCGGATCAGGGTCGACGCTGTTCGGTATCTTTGATCACCGCCCACAATTTAATGACCTGCCATCAGACGTTACGTTGTGGGGCGGATGGATGCTGTAAGGCCTGAAGCTTGCGGCTTGAAGCCGGTTACCTGCTATCGTGCCGCTGTTTCAAGACTGGATACAGCAAGACTGCCGCCAGGATGAACATAGTGCCCAGGTAGAAATTAATACCCATTTTTTCCTCGTCACCAAAGATGATCAGTGCCATAATAATTCCATAAACCGGTTCCAGATTTAAGGAAAGCTGAATAAGGAATACACTTAGCTTCTTCATGAGTTCGACGGCGGTAGAATATGCGTAAACCGAACAAACACCGGCAAGCAGGCCAATGTAAACCCAATCCATTGGCGCGGGCACCAATGCAAGGGAATGATTGTGGGCAAAGGTGTTTTTATAGATAGGGAGAAAGGCAACAATTCCCGCGACGATACCTGCCATTTCGTAGAATGTTATAGTATTTGCCGGAACGGTCCGCACCATTTTCGAATTGAATATCGAGAACACCGCAGACGTTAAGCCTGCGACCACGCCAAGCAAGAGACCCAACTTGTACTGGAAATCAAAAGAGAATATTATATATAACCCGAGCAATACAACGAGTCCAAGCAATACTTCAAATCTTTTAACTTGACTGCGGTTAAAAAGAGGTTCCAGCAATGCGGCCCATAAAGAATTGGTGGCAAAGCCGACAAGGCTCACGGATACATTTGATACACGGGCGGCCGCGAAGAAGGCGATCCAATGAAACGCGACAATAAAGCCGATAAGTATAAGCTTCAAGACGTCATTTCGTGCAACAATGAAGGTGCCCTTCGTTATACCAATAACGACAGCCATTCCCGCCGCAGCCATCAGCCCGCGGTACAAGATCATTTCAACGGAAGGAATGGATACCAGCTTGCCAAGGATTGCCGAAAACCCCCATAGAAAAACGATAAAATGAAGTTTAATGTAGTCCTGACGCGAGGCCATTAACGCGGAACGTATTTATACATCATCAGGGAGATTGCTCCGAAGATAACATTGGGAATCCATACCGATATGATGGGAGGGAGGGATCCATTTTCTGCAAAGGTTCTGAACAAAGTGAAGAAGAGGATGAAAACAAATGATAGCAGGAAGCCCAGCGCAATCTGAGGGCCGGTGCCGCCCCGGCTCTTGCGTGACGCAACTATCACGCCCATGAAGACGAGGATAAAAATTGTAAAGGGTGATGTGTACCGAGTGTACTTTTCTACTTCGTATACTTCTATTCCCGTAGATCCCCGTTCGCGGAGCGTTCTGATGTAATCATTGAGTTCATTCAGTGTAAGACCATCATACTTGCGGTAATCGCTTTCAAACTCCTTTGGACGGATAACGAGGGCGGTGTCCATCGTCGCGCCGCTGATGAGTGAATCCTGCTTCGGCACCACCGCCGTCTTAAGTGCAGGTGTTTCAGAATTTTCTGCTTTCTGAAAAACATTATCAACACGCTTAACAAACCATTTGCTGAGGGTCCACGTTTGTTTAACGGAATCCCATTGAATCCGCTCAGCGTTTAGCTTTTCGATCAGTTTATTGTGTTCAAAGCGCTCTAGTGTGAAACGGTAGCCTGTCTGGCTGTTGTTATTATAACTCTGCATATACAGGTAAATGTCGGGCGCCACTTGTATATGCACATTACGTACATCGAAATAAAATTTGCTCTTCAGGTATCGTAATTCAAACGCCAGACGGGACTTGTTGGAATTTGGTATAACCCAACCGTTAAGTGCAAAATTAATGATCCCCACGAGTGCGGCGCCTATGAAATACGGAACAAGAATTCTCCTGAAACTGACGCCACTGCTTAATATGGCAATGATCTCTGTGTGCGCTGCCATTCTCGAACAAACGTAAACCGTAGCAATGAAAATGGTGATAGGTGCAAGCAGGCTACCGATCCACGGAATGAAATCGAGGTAATAGGTGCTTATCTGACCCGCTGTCAGCTCTGCTTTGGCAAATTTATCCATCTTTTCCGTGAGATCGATCACGGTGATAACGGCAAGCAAGATCAGCACAACAAAAAAGAATGTTGTGAGGAACCGTTTTAGAATATATTTATCCAGCAGCTTCACGCTTGTGTAACATTAAAACCTATAGCCGGGTGCTAACCTTCCCAACCATAACCTGCTTCCAGGTCGCAAAGGTACCCTCAATAATTCGTTTTCTCGCTTCCTTCACCAGCCACAGATAGAAGGTAAGGTTGTGCAAAGATGCAATTTGCGCACCCAAAATTTCTTTGGTGACGATCAGGTGCCGCAGATAAGCTTTAGAATGAGCGGTGCTGCTGTAACCGCCAAGGGCTATGTCGATGGGTGAAAGATCCCCTTTCCACTTTTCATTTCTTATGTTGATAATTCCTTCCGTTGTGAATAACATTCCATTTCGCGCATTGCGTGTAGGCATAACGCAATCGAACATATCTATCCCCAATGCAATACATTCAAGAATGTTCTCCGGAGTGCCTACCCCCATCAGGTATCTGGGCTTGTCCGCCGGAAGAATACGGCAAACAAGATCGGTCATGCTATACATGTCTTCATGAGGTTCACCCACAGACAAGCCACCTATAGCGTTGCCAGGCTGGTTTTGCGCGGCTATAATGGCAGCGGACTGCTCACGAAGGTCTGCGTAGACGCTGCCCTGCACTATGG
>JANNPM010000261.1:0-6251 GCA_031400145.1 Chryseolinea sp.
TGTCTGCCGGGTCTACGCCCGTCAGACCACCCAAAAGGATGGCAGCATCCCTCACCGTGCGTGCCATCGGTCCGGCGGTGTCTTGTGAATGGGAAATGGGAATGATGCCCGACCTACTCAGTAGCCCGACCGTTGGCTTAATGCCAACGATCCCGTTAATCGACGACGGGCAAGCGATCGACCCGTTCGTTTCCGTTCCGATGGCGACGGCACACAAGTTGGCGGAGACAGCGCTCCCGGAACCTGAACTGGATCCACAGGGATTGCGATCTAGTATGTAGGGATTCTTGGTTTGTCCTCCACGACTACTCCAACCACTGCTTGAGCGGTCGGACCTGAAATTCGCCCACTCGCTCAAATTTGTTTTCCCCAATATCACCGCCCCCGCTGCACGCAACTGTTTAATGATAAATGCATCCCTGGAAGCTATATTCCCCTCCATTGCAAGTGCCCCGGCCGTTGTCATCATTTTGTCACCTGTATCGATGTTGTCTTTTATGAGTACCGGTATACCATGAAGGAGGCCGCGGATTTTCCCCTGGGCGCGTTCCTGATCCAGGGATGCAGCAGTCGTAACCGCGTCCGGATTAATTTCTATAACAGCGTTTAAGAAGATCCCTTTCTTGTCTATCTCGTCAATTCGACTGAGGTAAAGCTCACAAATTGACTTGGATGTCCGCTCACCGGTAGACATGGCCGCCTGAAGTTGTGCGATATCCGCTTCTTCCAGCGCAAAAGATTGTTGATTTTCTTTGTCGTCTTTTCCTGCGCTTTTCTCTGCTTTACAACCATACAACCCCAGGGTGGAAAGCGTGATGCCGCCGGCACCGGCTTGAATAAATTTCCTTCTATTCATCAGATAGCAATTCCGTGATCCTTCAAATTAGCATTAATTGATGATAATTTGAAATTACGGAAGCTGGATTTGAAAAGCTGACCGGAATACGGCCCGTGAAATGTTTGAATTCGAACTTTTATTGATCTTCATCAAGAGGTGTTGAGGGAGCGTCTGAAAAAGATAGACGGTGTTCGTGGAGCGTTCACGGCAACGTTTGATCGATTGGGATGCGGGACAAATTATATAATGGATACCCAGTGGAAGCGCTACTACACCCCGTCCATTGAAAGTGGTCTCAATTACTATCTTTACCCGCTGAATGCTCAGACTGGTTCACCATATCCTCAGTAAGCCAATAGTTTATTTACGGGAGAAACTTTCTGCGAGGCAATTCTTTATTGTTTCCAGCGTGCTCGTTGGGCTTTCTTCTGGCGTGGCAGCCATCGTACTGAAATACTTCGTCCACTCGATAGCGTCATTCGTCCGTTACTATTCAAATCGCTTTGACGAATTCATGATGTTTGCGCTGTTCCCGTTGATAGGGATTTCTCTTACCGTATTGTACATAAAGTATATCCTTGGGGATCAGTTCAAAAAGGGCACTGCGGAAATTGTTTATTCGATTGTAAAGAGGTCGAGCCTGTTACCACAGCAAAATGTCTACTCGCATATGGTCACCAGCGCCCTGACTGTCGGATTTGGTGGTTCCACCGGACTTGAATCGCCCATGGTCAGCACGGGCGCGGCCATTGGTTCGAACTATGCGCGGGTATATGACTTGTCATATAAGGACCGGACCATACTCCTCGCATGTGGAGCCGCAGCAGGGATCGCCGCAGCATTTAACTCTCCGATAGCAGGCGTGTTGTTTGCTATCGAAGTGCTGCTTACCGATATCGGCGCACTCGCGTTTATTCCATTGATCATATCGGCGGCCTGTGGTGCATTACTCTCCAAAATCATCGTGAAAGAGGGAGTCATCCTTTCATTCTCTCTCCAGCAACCATTCGATTACCATAACGTCCCGTTCTATATTTTGCTGGGCATCCTGGCCGGCTTTATCTCGATTTATTATGCCCGCATGTTCACACTTGTAGAATCAAGGTTCAGGGAAGTGAAAAATGTTTGGACCAGAGTGATTGGAGGTGGCCTTATCCTGTTTGGGCTGCTGATCCTGTTTCCTCCGCTTTTCGGGGAAGGTTATACCTCGATTGAGGTTTTGGCGAAAATGAATCCGAAAGAATTGATCAACGCCAGCATTTTACGGGAATTCATTCTCTCGGATGCACAACTCCTGATCTTTCTTGGTGCCCTGATTTTTTTGAAGACCATTGCAGCGGCGATTACTATCGGAAGCGGTGGCAACGGCGGGAGTTTTGGCCCATCGCTTTTTGTGGGCGCATACCTGGGTTTTGTGTACTCCCGTGCCATCAACCTGATGGGCTTCCAAATACCGGAGACCAACTTCACATTGGTGGGTATGGCAGGAATACTGAGCGGCGTTTTTTACGCGCCGCTTACCGCAATATTTCTTATAGCTGAGATAACCGGCGGTTATGAACTGATGATCCCGCTGATGATCGTATCAGCGATTAGCAATACTGTTACGCATTATGCTGACCCGCTGTCGATGGAAGGGAAAAAGCTATCAAATATGCTGAATCAGACCGTGGAGAACCGCGATAAATTTCTATTAAGCAAACTGGACCTTTCATCCTTAATAGAGACAAACTTTTCAATAATCGGCCCGAACGAACCGATACATTCTTTGATAAGGGTAATTTCCTCGTCGAACAGGAATACATTTCCAGTTGTGAACGATAAGAATGAGTTCATGGGCATCATTCGAATGGACGACATCCGTAGCATTATTTTCAGCCCGGAAAAATATGAAAAACTAAGTGTGACCGACTTGACAACCAAGCCTGCTGCCGTCATCGGCATGGACGAAAATCTTCACACGGTGTTAAAAAAGTTTGACGACACCAATCAATGGAACTTGCCTGTGGTTGACGGCACTCAATACATTGGGTTCGTGTCGAAGTCCAGTGTACTGGCCAAGTATCGTTCCGAGTTGCTTAAGTCCGTTTGATACGCCCAATTTGTTTCATCGACTGCGCATACCCGTTTGGATTCTTCAAAACGTATTGGTTCAATGCGCTCGTCCCGTTTATGTAGCGTTTATTCACACTCATGCGGCGAGACTTGTGCCTTACGCGAATCGAGCCGGCCGCGCCAGCCGTCCTATTGATTGCTCCCCTTTTTCACTACCATCTTATTCATCGTAACATTCTTATCCGCCTTGCCACCATTAAACGCTTTCAATGACGAACCTTTCATTGTTATCTCTAGAGACGACGGAATTCCACAACCGGCACATTTGGTCATTGTTATTTGAAAAACGAGGACCTCCTCATCCTTCAGGCTTTTCAGCGTTCTGCCGTACTCGATGATATTATCTTTTAACTCTTGCTCAAATTTCGGATAAAGCTCTTTTACCTTTTTATCCTTTGTTTCCTGATCTACATTGTTCAGCCCAAGTGTGGGCATAACATAACGTTTTGAATAGTCGCCCTGATCATAACCGCTGTAGAGTTGCATATAATAGATCACGCCAAAGTCTTTTAGCCTTTCGAAGTTTATGCTTTCACCGACGAAGTATGTTTTAGAAAGATCCTGGCTGTACAACCGTGTAAAGATACTGGACAGCAATTCCAGATCAGGCTCCACTTCATCAACTGCTTCCGTGTTTACTAACTTGATGCGTTCCAATACCTGGGGTCTCGTAATCTTACCTTCACGATACAACGTGAGATCCGCTTTCAGCACCTCCACAGAAAGGTGCGTGCGTTTAGGTGCGCTGAAGTATTGGTTTACCCAGCCACGGGGCTGATTACCCTGGTTTGATACAATAACTTTTTCCAGTGGGCCTAGCTGGGCGATCAGATCTCCATAGTCAACGAGGAAAGTTCTCGCAGCTTCAATGACCTTAAAATTATACGCATCGCGAACGCTGTCAAGGTCAAGCTGACGCTTTTCCATTGCTTTGCCCTTTAATGTGATCGTCTTTTCTGAAGATGAAACCTCCTTTTTCTTTTGAATCACATCAGCTGGTTCGCGTTCGTCGTAGTTAAAATTGTAGTTCACTTGTCCGGCCCGGTTGCCTCCCCAGGTAATTGCATCCTGCGATCCCTGCATCAATGTGATAGGAGTCGTGTAGTCAGCGGGAAGGGTAAATGTTATGCCATATCCTGGCTGGTAGTTTTCTTTGATCTCAAGGGCGAAGAATGTCCGTTGGTTGTTAAATTGCTGCTTGATCAGCGTACCAAGCACATTCTCGCACACTGCGATGTCGCGCGCTAATCGTTCTGTATCGATTTTTTGTGCCCCTAAAGGCTGAACAAACATCATCCCGCCCATCAAAACGGAAATGACTATCTGAATTTTTGCTCTCATATCTCCTTTTTTTTTGAAATTTAGTTCTTGATCCCAGGCGAATTCTTACTGCCCACCGAAGAGATGATGCTGGTAAGTATCTGCTCTGTCTCCTGCTTGAATACATCAGTGTGTTGTTCCAGGCTTTTAAGTTGTGTTTGTATGACGTGCAGATCGTCGTTGCGTTGTTGCTGCAAATATTTTGCGAAGTCGACGAGCAGCCCTTCGATGTATTCCTTTTGTTCCGTTGTGGTGAGTTGGAAATAATTCTTAACGACCGCCACATTTTCTGCCTGCATTCCGGACACAAACTGTCGTATCTGGTCCTGCGACGCAGCGGACGATTCACGGACGAGATGATCGATCTTCGCCGAGCTTATAGCAAGATTCTTTGAAATCGAAGCATCCAGCTGCTTTCGTGTTTCAGCCCAGTTCTCCTGCATAGCGGCGTTACTTTGACTGAGAGAGGCGTTGATCATTTGCTGAACCTGGCCCGGCGTTAATAAAACTTCCCGAGAAACAGGCTGAGATAACTTCCGGCTGTCGCCAAACCCGATCCTCAGCTCATTATCAGAATACCCGATCTCAAGATTAGATGCTTTCGCCGCCAGCATGATCACGAGTAATGACGCCGCAATGGCCATGATCGTTTTGAAGTATGGTGCATGATAGAAGTGCCGCTGGCGGTTGTCTCCCGGAAACAATGTAGGTGCGATCACTTCTTTATCGCCCGCATGTGCCATGACTAATCTGACCTCCCTAAGTTCATCTAACGCAATGCGCGCCTCAGCATTATCCAGGAGGTATTGCTCAAGCATCTCTTTTTCCTTTCCTTCAAGCTCTCCGTACAGATAAGCCATCAGGTCATTTTCACTTGCTCTATAAGCCATATCCGATCGTTTCTTTGTTAATTTTCTTTCGTTCCAAGATCTTTTTTAAAGCATCGAGACCATAATACATTCTGGATTTCACCGTGTTCTCAGAGATATTAAGCACCTCTGCGATCTCACGGAATTTAAGTCCTTCGTATTCCTTCATGATGATGACTTCCCGCTGCTCATCATTCACCTCGAGAAGGGCCTCCTGCAGTACATCGGCAAGCTCCTTTTGCTGGAATTGCCGCTCAGGACTATCAAAGCGATGTGCCGATGACTCCCATTGCGGTGAGGGCTCCGCGTCGCGATTCCACACCACATCGAACGAGAGCGCCCTGCTGTTTTTCTTTTTCCGGGCCTCTTCACGACAATAATTCACAGCGATCTTATACAGCCAGGATTTGAAGCGCGTGTTCTCCTGCAGAGACGGCAAATTCCGGCACATGGATATAAAGGTTTTCTGCGATACCTCCATTGACATGTCATGATCCTGAAAGAACTTGTAGCTGAAATTGTAAATGCGTTTGTACCAAAGCTGCACGACCTTGCCCTGGGCATTCTGGTCGCCGGATTTTGCCTGGGCAATGAGGTTATCAGAATGCATCATTGCGATGTCGAGTAGCGTTTCGGTCACAGATCAGGCTGATTGTCTCCAGCAATACGAAGATGCCGCGGGGTGCTGAATAGTTTTATTCGAAAGCAAAGTTTTTTTGGAGTGATTTGGATTATGAACTGAGGTTTACCTTTGCCGGTATATGAAAACGATCATTTCCTGGCTTACTCGATATGTGCCGCGCAAATACCTGCAGCGGGTGAGCGGGATTGGGCTTAAGTGGCTTGGACTATTATATGCTGGAACAACCGTTCAATGTCCTGTCTGTTCTCACAGCTTCCGAAAATTTCTGCCCTATGGGCGCATCAACACGCGTCAGAACGCGTTGTGTCCCAACTGCCAGTCACTAGAACGTCATCGCCTTATATGGTTATTTCTGCAGGAGAGGACGGACTTTTTCAGGAGGCCGCAACGCGTGCTGCACATTGGTCCGGAGGCGTGCTTTATGAAGCCGTTTGAATCTGTTCATGGCGATCAATACATCACAGCG
>JANNPM010000264.1:0-9987 GCA_031400145.1 Chryseolinea sp.
ATTATGAGACGGTTAATAATGATCCGAGTGGGGGAATACCAAATGGTCCTAAAACTTACGAAGATTGGAATGCTTATATCGATTGGTATAATTGGTATACCAACGGAGGGTCGGAAGCAATGGAGATGAATAGCAGATTGGGGAATAATACTCACGATGGCAATGGTTTTGGCGGGGATAATTACGGTCCGGGTTGGATTAATAATTGGGGTGAAAGTTTAACTCAAGCAGCCCAGGATTACGTATATACCGGAGGGGGTGGTGGCGGAGATACATACACGGATGCGGGAGACATTGCTTTCATAGTTAACTACGTTGAAAACGGTGGTGATCTGAACTACCTGTTACCGGCTACAGAAATCACCGACTTGCAGGCAGGACACGTACCCGAATGGTGGGGAGAAACCCAAATGTTTTTGGATGGTAATAACTTATATGGAAATAACGGAAACGGGCCTAACGTATTGTATGCAGGAGTAGGTGGCGATTTTGCAAACGGATTTGGTCAACTATTAAATGCAGGTGGAGTATTTTGGGGTGGTTCTGAACTTGGATTACAAGCCTTTAGACAAAACAATGGAGCGCAAACACTTGGACGAGCTTTAGGATTTGGGACACAAAGAACTGCAGCAGCGTTAAAAGGAACGTTGGCTATGACCAAAAGTGTTGGGGCGAAACTTGGAACAGTAGGATATGTGTTATCCGCGGGACTCTACCTTGATCAAGCTTTTGATCCCAATCAAACAATAAGTACAGCAACTCATGTAAACTTTGGAATTTCAACAGTTCTCTATGGAGGGGCTGCTTTGCTGGCGGGTACTGCTGCAGCACCATTTGTTGCTGGAGCTGCATTAGTTTATGGAGTTGCTCAACTTGGGTCTTGGGTGTACAATGGAAATACGCTGGAAGAAAACATTCTCGGAAAATGACAACGAGTTTAAATTTTCTTGTCGCCACGATGTACAGGTCTTTGATGATTATTGGAAAAAGAGAAGCATCGATCGCAGAGTCGGTGTGTATCAAAGCGTCAGCAATGGTTTTGTTTTTGTTATTTGAAATAGCTTGGGGTTTGCCATACATGAAATTGATAAGTATGGGAGTTTTTACATATCATAAACGGGTAGGCCTCATACTTTCAATTCTTGCGTTTGGATTGGTGTACTTTCCTCTAAAGAAAAAATATTTAGGTAGAGTAGATCAAGTTGTGATTGAATACGATAAGCGATTTAATTTCAAAAACTGGCAGATAGTATCGTTGTTCATTCTTTTCTGGTTTGGATCACTACTACTCTTTTGGGGAAGCTTGTTATATTTTAGAAATACGTGGTATAAGGTGTAAACAGTAAAGCCTAAACAAAAAAGCCCGGAACGATCCGGGCTTTTTTATGCTGCTTACTTCGCGTATGCCTTACGAGTTTTAGCATCCCTGAGAAAAGCATCGACACTCATCAAGAGCGCTTCGCGTTCTTTCTCTGACAGATGATCAATGTCATTCAGACGGTTGAGCATCTGCGGGTCTTTAAGAATGTTTACCTGTTCAGTCTCACCCATAAGATAACCCACAGTTGAACCAAGCAGGGTTGCAATATTTTTAGCGACCTCAATGGAAGGAGTCATCTCATCACGTTCATAACGGCCAATCACAGAAATAGAAGTATTGAGTTGTTTGGCCAGATCACCTTGTGACATCTTCTTGTCCTTGCGCAGCGCGACCATTTTTTTACCAAAAGTTGCCATAAAAAAGCCCTTAAAGGAGTTAGTAAACCCGTTTTTTACGGGTAATGAACAAATATAAGAACCGTATGTGGGCTAAAAAAGTTGTATAGGACTTGTAAATAAATCCCGATAGAGTAACTTTGACCCGTATACGGTCTATTAAAATATTTTTACATGGCTACCGAAAACAAATCCTACCACTACAACTATCAGGCACTGGACGAGTTCCTGAGCACCAGTTTTGACCCGAAAGAATTAGGTGATCAACTCGATGAGCTGATGAGCGACCTGGTGCATGTGTCCAGAGATGAAGATGACTTTGGCAACACGCTGAGCAACCATCATTTTACGCTGCGCAAGCTGCGGGATATTTTTTGGTGGAAACTTCCAAAGAATTACAACCATCAAGAACCCACCCAGCCATGAGCAAAGAACCTGATAAACTTCTTTACAACCTGAGCGCACTTGCCCAGGAACATTTTAAACTATGCAGCGACCTGTACATGCTGGAAGTGGTACGGCAGAAGATCGAAGGCAGGGGCTTACAGAATTTTGATAAAGGTGATATCCTGGACGAGTTGGGCAAAGTACAAAGCAGGCTGAACGCCATGCACGGTAAACTGGTAAACATTGCAGACACTTTAAAGACGTTGTGAGCATGGAGATACAGGAGATCAAAGCCCACTTAAGTTTAGCGCAAGTCCTCGACCACTACGGACTGAAACCCGACAAGCACGGGAAAATGAATTGCCCGTTCCATGAAGACAAGACACCGAGCTTCCAGGTGTATTGGAAAACACATACCTGTTACTGCTTCTCAAGCAACTGCCCCACCAACGGCAAGAGCATAGACGTGATCGATTTTATCATGCACAAAGAGAAGACCGACAAACACGAAGCAATTGTAAAGGCAAAAGCATTGATCAGCAATACTAATACAGGAACAGCAACTCTAAGCCGTGAAGCTTTCCTGTGCAACATGTTCACGTACTTTAAAAATGCGGTGTACAACAGCAAGCCGGCAGCGGAATACATTGCCAGCAGATCGTTAGATCACTACCAGACAGAAGTCGGTTACAACTCCGCACAGTTCCACCACGGTAAGCGCAAAGAAGAAACGCTGATCAACAACTGTTTGAAATACGGATTACTGCGAGACACCAACGTTATCAATGCAAAATCAAAAGATGATAAGGCGTATAATGTGTTCGGCAAATGGTGTATCGTGTTTGCATTAAAGAACAAAGCGAACCAGGTAAGCGGTTTATATTTTAGAAGCACGATCAACGACACGGACCAGAAGCATTACTACCTGAAAGACCGGCAAGGTTTATATCCAGGTTACCCAAATGCAGAGACTAAAAAACTGATCTTAACAGAAGCCATTATAGACGCGGCCACCTTATTACAAGTCTCCGAGATCACAGCGAATTACTCGATCCTGAGTTGCTACGGAACAAACGGGTTAACAGAAGAACACGAACAAGCGATCAGAGAGCTGGAACAATTAGAGGAAATCATTTTCTTTTTTGATGGCGATGAAGCAGGTAGCAAAGCCGTCCACAAATACAGCGAAGTAATCAAACAACTTAAGCCATCTGTAAAGATCACCAGCGTGAACACACCGGAAGGCGAAGACGTGAACAGCCTGGCACAAGGCCATGATCCCGGGATCCTCACGCACCTGGTGGAGAAGCGTAACGACCCGAACTTTATTTTTTCAATTGAAAATAAAAAGACGATACAAGTTGCCATCACCCAGGAGAAAGAAAAACCTACGCCAACCAGGAAGAGCAAAGACAAAGATCAATCACTTGTACTAACAGAAGTTCAACCCGTTCCGGCAGGTCAATGTGTGATGGACACCACGAATCCCGAACGCATCACCTTTGAAACAGAAGTTTTGCACGTAACCATTTGGGGCGGCATCGAGAAAGAAAATTTAAGCCGCCTGCGCATCAGTGTACACATCCGAAACAAGAACGACAAATACAAAACCTATCGTGATGATGTGAACTTATACAGCCATCCGCAGGTAAAGAAGTTAATCCAAAGCATCAGCGAAAGTCTAGAGCTCCCAAGCCCACAGGTAACACAAACCATTACCGAACTCACTGAGCAATTAGAAGCGTATCGTTTAGCGGAACGCAATGCACAAGTGCAAGCCTTGCGACCGAAGCAATATGAAATGACCATCGAAGAACGCAAGGCAGCCGAACGGTTATTGAAAAGCAAAGACCTGGTGAAACACACGTTAAAGCTGATCAGTCAAAGCGGATTAATCGGGGAACAGAAAAATGGATTACTGCTTTACTTTTTGTACTTGTCCAGGATAACAGAAGACCCTTGCATGCGATCATTTTTGGAAAGAGCGGTAGCGGTAAAACGTATCTGCAAACAAAAGTGAGTGAATGTCTTCCGGAGGAATCAGTACGCACGATTACGAGCTTAACCGAAAATACATTGTACTACTCGGCCAAAGACTTTTGGAAACATAAGGTATTACTGATCGAAGATTTAGAAGGCGTGTACAATGCGTTCTTACCGCTCAGAGAGTTCATGAGCAAACAAAGTATCAGCAAGCTCACAACAGATAAAGACGCGAAAGGGAACAACGTACAAAAGGTGTTGACCGTAGATGGCCCGATCTGCGTAAGCGGTGCGACCACGAAAGAAAGCCTTTACGAAGACAATGCGAACAGGAGTTTTTTACTGCACGTAGATGAAGGCGCGCAGCACATGGACGAAGTGATGGAGTTCCAGCGAAAGCAAAAAGCAGGACTGGTCAATGAGGTGCAACAACGGGAAGCAAGGCAACTTTTGCAGAACGTGCAGCGGCTTTTACAAAACGTGAAGATCATTAACCCGTACGCGCTTGAGTTGAGAATCCCGGACATGGTGTTTAAGAAGCTGCGAACGAACATGCATTACCTGCGACTGATCGAGATCATTACACTGTACCACCAGCAGCAACGGGAAGTTAAAACCGATAGCACAGGGCAACGCTACATCGAAACAAACCTGACCGATATCGCTTGTGCGAACTGGCTTGTAAAAGAAACACTGTTACGCAAGAGCGATGAACTGAGCGGAGAGCTGCGCGAGTTCTTCGAGAGCTTGAAGAGCAAGAATAAAAAGGACTATACATTTTTTGCCAAAGACTTACGCAAGCGCTTGCGCATCCACCCGATGAAGTTGAGCCGCTACTTAGTACAACTGGAAAGCCGTGGTTATATCAAACGCACCGGGGGCAACAGGCAACAAGGCTTTGAATACCAGGTGAACGAGTGGGACGATTATACTTTGCTCAAAGAAGGCGTTGACATACTGGACAAGAAGCTGGAACAGCTACGATCAAAAATGAATGGGGCAGAGCCGCATTCACAGGTGCTTCACACCGCTTTCACAAAGTAAAATGTGAAACGGGCGGCAAAGAGAATCAGCACGTTACAAGTAAAAACGGTTCGCTTCACAGCATTCACACGGCAAGAGCAAGAGGGGTCTTTTGCATCATACGGCTAATACCATCATAGATTTTAAAAACAATAAAAAACGAAGTATGGAAACGTACGCCTATCACCGCTATGCCGAAAGTTTTAAAGAGTGGCTGCAGATCATCAACTACAGTTCCAGCACCACCGAAACACTGCCACGTCAGCTACAGGAATTTTTTACCTGGCTGGAAAGCAAGGATGTTATCACCGTTACAGCGATCACACGCCAACATATTTTGCAGTGGTACGATTATCTAAAGTACCAGCGCAAGAGCCAGCACACCGACACATTTTTGAAATCACAGACATTGAACGGATACATCCGTGCGCTGAAACTTTTTTCTTACTACCTGAGAGAAACCGAACAGGCAAACCTCACGATAGATTTAGTAAGTGAAAGGCCGTTGCCCTCAATACGCCACATCCTTAACGCCCAGGAGATACAAGAACTTTATCAGGCGGCCAGCGATGATCATTACGGGCTGAGAGACCAGGCGATGCTGAGTGTTTATTATGGCTGCGGACTGCGCAGCAGCGAAGGCATTGCATTAAACCTGGACGATGTGATGCTGGACAAAAAAATAATCTATGTGAGGCAAGGCAAAGGATATAAAGAACGGTACGTTCCTTTTGTCGAGAAGCAGCAAACAGACTTTAAACTTTACCTCGAACAGTGCAGGCCGTTACTGGCCAATGAAGAAAGCGGAAACGCATTTTTCTTAGGCAACAACGGCAAGCGAATCCTTTACGGAAAGCTGCTCGGCAGCTTGAAGAAATTACAAGAGCGAACCGATAACCAGAAGCTGAAACAAAAAGTAATCGGACTGCATGCCTTGCGCCACAGCATCGCCACGCACTTAATGCAACGCGGAATGAAGTTCGATTACATCAGCCAGTTCTTAGGCCACAGCAGTTTAAACAGCACACAAATCTATACCCACCTTGCCCATGAATACGAAGACACAAAAGATAGAAGATGATTACATCGAATATTTAAAAGCCAGGCATTGCACTGCCCGTACGATTGAAAACAAACTGTACTACGTCAGGCATTTTTTTGAGTGGCTCGAAAGAGAAGGCAGAGCATTAAACGAATGTGATTACAGTGACCTTTTGGTTTTTGTAAAGGAAGTTCGCAAAGAAGGCTTTAGTATTGATTATCAGGGAAGGTATGTACAATCCGTTCGTCAACTCTATGCCAGTGAAGTAGAGCAGGGAAGATTGAGCCAGAACCCGATCGGAAACCTGATCATCAAAGGAAGGGTTACCCGCATACCTCACAACCTGCTTACACCGGAACAACTGCAAAAGATTTATGACAGCTACATACCACAGACAGACTATCAACTCAGGAACAAAGTTATGTTAGGACTGTATATCAACCAGGGATTGATCCGTATGGAGATCAACAAACTGGAAGTACAGGACATCGACTTGAACAAAGGCACGATCCGCATCAGAAGAAACATTAAACTGGCCGAACGGATTTTACCCCTGGCAGCCTATCAAGTGCTGAGCCTGAACGATTATCTGCACCGTGTAAGATTGCAGTTGTTGAAGCAAACCGAATATCAGAAAGGTGATAGATTATTTTTTACCTACGCCAATGGACAAACCGTGAATGAAAGTTTAAGGAAGTTGCTCAACGCCCTGAAGCGCACAAATCCGGAACTGAAGACACTGCACCAGATCAGGAGTTCATTGATCAGTCACTGGGTGAAAGAGAAGCCGATAAGAGAAGCACAATATTTAGCCGGACATAACAGCATCGTAAGCACACAATGTTACAAAGATGTGAACATGCAGGATCTGTCAGCAAGTCTAAATGAGTTCCATCCATTGAAGTGAAGTGTAAGCGATGAAGTGAGCCGAAATGCAGCCGACCCGCATGCAAGTTTTTCTGTCACAGTTTTTGCGAAAGGCCGACCCTTCCTGCAGCACATTGCTTTTTTGTTTTCAGTTGAAAAAGGAAATTAAGGTAAAACGAAAAAAGCAAAGAGCTGCACCCACCGCGCGAAGCAAAAACATGCGCCAGAAAAACTTGCCCAAAGCTATGTTACATAATGTGATCTTATGCAACTCCTCGAATGAAAGCGGTGTGCTGCGCACTTTAAAAACCTGCGGGTTGCATAAGCACATTATGTAAAATAGCCGCTCATGGAGCTTCGCAGTTGTGCGCTACTCACTCCGTTCAGACAAGGCGCTGGCCACAGGCGTAAGGAGGCTACGCCATTTTTTAGAAAGATAAAAGCCACATCAAAAAAAGAAGCACAAAGGTAGGTGGACGGTTCGGCCGCAATCAAGGTCAAGCCCTACGGGTTTTGAAGAAAAAATTTTGATGAGTTGATGTTTAAGAGGACAAAATTTTTTCTTCAAAAACCTTGCTTCCGCCCGCTCCGCCACCCGAGTGAAGCGCTTTCTTTTTTTTCTGTTTTTTCTTTTAAAAAGTATCTGTTATGAAGTATTACATCATCGAAGAAAACCACGAGTTGAAAATCATCAAAGTGAAACCTGAGCAGGAAGAAACGTTCCTGGAAGATTACAAAGGGAAAATCCTTTGTAGTGGCGATAGCCTGGCGGAAGCCTTGCAAAACTTTGATAAACTCAATAAGAAGTCCGGGCAGTAGTCCGGATTTTTTCTTTTCAATTGAAAACAAAAAAGTATCTTGCCCATAGAAAATGGGTTGTTTAAAACTGACATACGATTATCAAGAGCAAGGAGAAAAAAATGACTCCCTCGATTGGCGCGTATGGGTTAATCCGAATGCTGATTTTTTAGGAGTAGTTGATCAACAATATAACGGAAGCGTACCTAACGACCCCACTGCAAATAATGGCTTGAATTGGACAGATGCGGCCGGTGGTGTTATAAGTAGTTTTGGGTTGGGTACAGACATAAGTTTGTATCAGATAACCAAAGGAGGCATGCAGGTATCATTGGCGTCAAAAGGAGCATATGTTGGCGCTAAAGCTTTTGGAAACACACTCGGTGCGGCAGGATTAGCAATTACTGGTTACGATATATATGACCAAGGTCTTAATACGAGCAGAACTTTGGATGTAGTAATGGGAGGTGTCGCCTTTATACCCGTTGTTGGCTGGGGCATTTCCGCAACCTACTTTGTTGGGAATTTAATAACCATCGGTGTTACCGGGCAGTCCATCGGTGACCATATTCAAGGATCATTAACTGGTCAGAATGGAAGTCAATCTTGGAAACCCTGGGGTAATTAAAGTAGAAATCATGAAAAAATTATTCGATTATGTTTTTTATCGAGTTTACAAAGCTTACAAGAAGAAAGACAGTACTCCTGAAATTTATGCAACCAATATTTTAGCTTTAATGCAGTTTTTCCTTCTACTAAGTGCATTGGCTATTATCCGGATGTTTTTTGATTTTACTCTTCCCAATAGAATATTCATTATCCTTATTATTATATTTCTATTAGGAGTCAATTGGTATCAGTATGGATTTAGAGTTGATGTCAAAAAATTTGAAGGTCAATGGGGAGAAGAAGACAATACTCAAAGAAAGCAAAGAGGTTGGTTGATTGTAGTGAGTCTGATCTCTCTTATTCTTTTTCCAATTTTGATTGGAGTATTAAAGCACAACCTGGGAGTAATTTAAGAAGAGAAGCCAGGACAAAGAAAAAGCCCGGAGCGATGCTTCGGGCTTTGGTTTTAATGAGCAAAAGCTTTTCTGCCTTTAGATTCACGGATAAATGTATCAATGACATCGAAGAGCGTTTTCTTTTTATCCTCTTCGAGTTGCTGAATTTCTTCAATACGTTTTAGAGTAGACTTATCAAATTTACTGTTCACGCCTTCACCTACCAGGAAGTCGAGAGTCATTCCACTTTTTAATACGTTTTCCATGAAGGTATAATTACAGGCATTCAACTCTAAAGCCAGGCTGCAAGCTTTGTCAAAGTCAGCTTTTTCATATTTGGTCGCCAGCGATAAAATACCTTCACAGCTTCTATACAATTGTCTCGTCCTGAAAAAACCTTACAGTTTTTTCCGATAATCCTAGAATTGATTTACAGTGCGCAGAAACTAATCCTGGTATCACTTGACAATAATAACCCAATTAAGTTAAAGCGACTTTTCTCTTTTATAAACTCCAATGTTATAAGTTTGCGAACCGAACTAAACGGACATAAGCTTTGCTGAGGAGCAACTTATCAGGGATACTTCGGTCAGATTAGCATATTCCGCTGGTGGGCATCTCGGCAGAGTAAGGATGTGGGGCATTCACGCTCATAATCAAGGTCCATTTACCCTTAGACCGGCTGTTTGCCACCGTATTTTCACAAACGGACCTCGGGATCTCCTTCTTCCGTGCTTGCATGGGCCGATACGTGCTTGTGATTAGTTCCTCCCTGATCTGCCTGAGAAAACCTTCTGCTCCGCTTTCCTCAATGACTTCAAACGTGATCCCGTCTATGCCCGGTGCCCCGTCATTTTCTTTCGCCATCCGGTAGGCTTCGCAGAGCGTTTCCATCTTGCAAACATGGACGTACAACCCCCAGAAACGCCAGGCTGGTTCAGCCTTCGCCTTGACGTATAGGCTCCTTCTCAGGTCCTGCAAACTGATGGGCGCTTTTGTCATTTCACCCTTGCCTCCCTTCTTGTTAGAGCCACTACAAACAGCAGGGCCTCTTCGCTCCGCAGACATTACTCTGCTTCCTCGCTACTACAGACCCAGCCGAATCCCTCTCGCCGTCCACCGACTTCCCGGTGTTGCCGGTTATACGGTTTCCCTGCACCGCCGATT
>JANNPM010000283.1:0-2492 GCA_031400145.1 Chryseolinea sp.
TCCTTTGAAAATGATGGCGCCGTCGAGATTACGAAGATTTTCAATGTGCCTCTGGCGAAGTTCCAGCAGGTCTCCTTCAAAGTCAGGTGTCAGCAAATTAAAACCCGCTGAAATGATTGCATCAATGTAAGGTTTCACCGCAAAATGATCGACTTGGTCGTGCATAAGATAGATCGTCTGGCCTGTGTCTTCCGTCAGCATCTTTTTTTCGCCTGCTTCTTCAAGCTCTTCACGGATAATTGTCTTAAAGTCTTCCAGCTGGGTTTGAAAAATCTCAGCACCTTCCGACGTTTCGACATCTCTTTTAAGCGTTTCGATAAATTTTTTCTGCCGTTCACCGGCGCGGCTAAGATCCTGCGTAATCCAGATCAACCGCGGAAAGTCTTCATTCCTTTCGGCAGCAACATTACCGCGGTCTGTAGCCAGACGGAGTTGAAGTTCCTGAACGGACTTTTCCGTTCCGTCAGGCACATCACCATAATCAGATCCTATAAGGTGGATTGAAATACCCGATCCTGCTATATCGCTGCGCACTAGCTTTTCAAATTCTCCGATATTTCCTGGCAGTGATTGCGCCGGCAGAACAGAATACCCGAGCCGTTGCAGTTCGCGGTGGATGACACTTCGTTGTACGGCAAGGTCGTGTGATGTTTGTGCGAGATAGACAGTCTTCCGGCCATAAATTTCCTTCACGTTACGCACTGACTTTCCTCCCTTCAGATACAATAATGTGTCGTGAATATCGTAGCACAGATCGATCATCTCCATCCAGTACTGACGCTCGGCGTCGTGGCTGAAGTAATCTGTAAAATCTTTCACCTCGCCAGAGTCCAGATCAAGATCAAACATTTCGTAACCGAAAAGATCCCGCAGTGACGGCGGCTGCTCTTTCGCGGTCAATGGACTTTTGAAAACCTTGAATATCCTGTTAATGTGTCGTGAAGTGCTCGTTGTGGCAAACGAGAATTTGTTGATGTAATCCAGGCACAATTTTGACTGGATAAAGTCTTTCGAGAATATGGTGATCAGAACGCCAGCATTATCAAGGTTAGGCGAGGTGAGAGAGTCAAACTCACTTTTCATCATTACATTGGGTTTCTTTCCCAATACCTGGCCAAGCATTGCTTCCAGAAACTTCCTGAATGCCGTTACCCAGCCAGACGGTTGATTGTCCTGCTCCGCAAAGATTATCAAAACATCAATTTCCGAGCTCATTATCGAGTATTACAGATTCATTGGCAGCTACTCCAAGCGTGATCGGACAAACCTGCGTCGCAGATGCCCCTAAAATTCATGATATTCCTTTGAAAATCCTAAGAATAGGCTTTTTGCCGTTATGTTGTGCTTGTAAGTTTCAGGGTCAAAAGCGACGTATCCGTGGCACTAATTCTTTGTAGCTTTGGACTAAATAGCGCCATTATGATCAACAGATTTTTATACTTTTTCCTGTTGCTTAACTTGATATCGCAGGTGGAGGCTCAGGACAAAAAATCGCTGGCAGACGCGGAGCATTATTTCAGTGTCAGAAGCTATGATGTAGCCTTGCCAAAGTTCCTGGCGGCTATTCAGGCGGGAGAGAAAGATGCAATGGTTTACTATAAAACCGGTGTTTGTTATCAGAAATCACCGGAGACTGACGAGCAGATTAAGTCCATTCCCTATTTTGAGTATGCCATCACGAACGCCAAGGGTTTACCCAACCAGTTGTATTATGACCTTGCCTCTATCTATCTTAAGGACGAAAATCTTCAGCGAGCGTTAGAGTACTTTGACAAGTTCAAGCGCGCAAGTAGCAAAGCCGACAAAAAGCTCATGGCAATGGCTGATGAAGCCATACAAATCTGTCACAATGCAATCGCGCTGATGTCTGTGCCACGTGACTTCAAGGTAACGCACTTCAACTCAATCATCAATACCAAGTACACGGAATACAATCCAGTTGTTTCCGCGGATGAGAGTATCATGGCTTATACAGCGCTTCGACCGAATACCGGGAAGACCAGGACGGGGGACAAATTTATTGAGGAGATATACATAAGCTACAATGCCAATGGTGGTTGGACGGAGCCAAAAGTCGTTCCGATCGCGCACGATTACAATGTGGGCACGGCCGGGATATCCGCAGACGGACAAAAGATGCTGATATTTATGGGTGGCGCCACTGACCCGGGCAGTCTTTTCCAAATCACGAAGGCGGGTGAGGCCTGGTCGAAACCAAGCCTTATTACGCCAACGCTTAATACTCCCAAATATCTCGAATCCACAGCCAGCATTACGCCGGATGGCAAGACGATATATTTTGCAAGCGATCGTCTCGGTGGACAAGGAGGCGCTCGAGTCCGGCGCGACCGACTTCCTGATCAAGCCGCTCGACGAGCACGAAACCCGGGCGCGCTGCGCAAACCTGCTTGAGCTGCGGCGCCACAAGATCGTGCTGTCCGACCAGGCGCGCGTGCTCCAGTACCAGGTCGACAAGTCGGTTTCGGAAATCC
>JANNPM010000285.1:0-8993 GCA_031400145.1 Chryseolinea sp.
CAATGTTTCCGGTGGAGATATCGCTACCGTTGTAAAAGACGTTCAGCAAAAGATCAGTCAGAAAATAAAATTTCCTGTAGGATATTTTGCAACCTACGGGGGTCAGTTTGAAAACCTGGAGAAAGCTGAAGCACGCTTATCGGTGGCAGTACCTGTTGCATTGATTCTGATTTTCATTTTACTTTTTCTTACTTTCAATTCCGTAAAGCAATCCGTCATTGTTTTCACTGCCATACCGATGTCCGCCATAGGAGGTGTGTTCGCACTGCTGATCCGAGGAATGCCTTTTAGCATTTCAGCAGGAATTGGATTTATCGCCCTGTTCGGCGTTGCCGTATTAAACGGAATAGTCCTGATGGCGGAATTCAACCGGCAAAAGGCCGATGGATTTATTGATCCCGAAGAGGTGATTTTACGCGCTACGGCGCTGAGGCTTCGTCCTATCCTGATGACGGCGACCGTTGCTTCTTTCGGATTCCTTCCGATGGCATTAGCAACAAGCGCTGGCGCGGAAGTGCAAAGACCACTGGCTACCGTCGTGATTGGCGGATTGATGAGTTCAACACTACTTACGCTGATTGTACTGCCCTGTATTTACATCTACTTTGGAAAGATCCGTCCATCAAAAACCCAATATTCAACATTATGAAGATTGTGACCGCAATATTATACGTTCTTTTGTCTGTTAATGGATTTTCGCAATCCAAAAACATTTCCGTCCAACACGCCATTGAACTCGCGTTGAAAAACAATTTAAGCGTAACTGCAGCCACAGCTGACCTTGAGCAACAAAAGCAACTTAAGAGAGCTTCGGTTGATTTGCCAAAGACAGATATGACGCTATTGTACGGTCAATACAATAGCTACTCTAAAAAGGATAACAATCTTACCATTTCGCAGGTGATTCCATTTACGGCTTTTGGAAGTCAAGGCTCCCTCAGCCGCGCATTGATCACATCATATGAAATGAAGAAGGCAGTTGCGGAAAATGAATTGGTCTATCAGGTGAAGCAAGCTTACTATCAGCTGGCTTTTGCTAACGCGAGAAATGCGATACTTCTCCAACAAGACAGCATCTTTGAAGGATTTTTTAAGGCGGCGTCCATGAGGTATAAAGCAGGCGAAACGAATCTTCTGGAAAAGACTACTGCAGAAACACAACAAAACGAAGTAAAGAATGAACTTGACAAGAACAAATCATCTGTTATCATTCTTAAGATGCAACTCAAGACGCTGCTTAATGCATCAACGCCTGCGGAGATTTCAGAAACGGAGCTCTTAGCAATAGACTTTAAGGGCAGGCCCGACACAATACGGCTATCTTCGAATCCGTCGCTGGCAGTGGTGCGGCAGGAAATTGAAATTGCGCGGCGGCTGAAAAAGCTTGAAGCGGCAAAATTCGCTCCGGATCTGAAAGTCGGATTCTTCAGTCAAACTTTAATTGACGTCGAAAACCGTGAAAATGGCCGGCCGGCGACAAGCGGCGACAGGTTCACGGGTCTTCAGGTCGGTCTGGCCCTTCCGCTCTGGTTTGCGCCGCATCAGGCGAAATTAAAGGCAGCGGAGTTTGCCAGACAATCCGCGCAAAGCAATTATGAAAATCAAGATAAAAATCTTCAAAGTGAAGTTGACCAGGCGTTCGAGGCTTATAAAAGGAACAGTAAAAGTTTGAATTACTATCAAACCTCCGCATTACCCAACGCGCACCTCATACTAAAGCAATCGCAGACTTCCTATAAGGAAGGCGAGATCGGATACGCTGAATATCTGTTGGGTGTAAGGAACGCGATGGGCATCAAGGAGGCTTACCTGCAAACCTTAAACGATTACAACCAAAGTATCATATACATCGAATTCTTATCAGGCAACAAGTGAAAATCATTATACATCAGATAATCCGATCGATTCGTTTTCTATTGCTTTTTGCATCAGTTACCATCTGGGTGTCATGCGCAGGTGATACGTCTAAACAATCAGAGGAAGTTGAAAAGGAAGAGGAGTCCAATGTTGCAGAATTTACGCAGGCCCAATATAAAACGGCGCGGATCGAGTTCGGAAAAATTGAAAAAAAACAAATCAGCGGAACAATAAGGGCCAGTGGTGTAATTGATGTGCCACCACAACAACTGATAAGCGTATCTACACCCATTGGTGGCTTCCTCAAAGGCACCGAACTGCTTCAAGGCGTGCGTGTCTCGAAAGGCCAGATCATTGCGACACTTGAAAGCATGGACTTTGTGCAAATGCAACAGGAATATCTTGAAGCCAGAAACCAAATGAACCTGGCCAGGACAGATTATGAGCGTCAGCAGGAGCTGGCAAAGGAAAACATCAACTCCACGAAAACATTGCAACAATCTCAGGCCAACTTTACGACCTGGAAGGGTAAGGCAAATGGTCTCTCGTCAAAACTTAAAATGATCAACGTTGACTTTACGTCGCTGGATAAGGGCGAAATCACAAGCACAATAAAGGTATACTCCCCCATCACCGGGTACGTTACTGAGGTCAACGTAAACATCGGAAAATTTGTAATTCCCAGTGACGTCTTATTTGAAATTGTAAACACCGAGCACCTTCACGCCGAGTTGACCATTTTTGAGAAGGATATCCCTAAAATCAAAATTGGCCAAAAAGTCCGTTTTACCCTTGCTGACGAATCAACACCAAGGAATTCAACCGTGTACCTGATTGGTCGAAAGATAACGGCGGATCGTACAATTCGCATCCATTGTCACATTGACGCGAAAGATTCAGATTTGCTTCCCGGGATGTATCTGAAGGCATCGCTTGAAACGGGTAGTGTGGAGGTTAGCGCGCTGCCGGATGAAGCACTAATTGATTACCAGGGTAAGAAATACATTTTCATAACGAAAGAGGAAACAAAGCATCAAGGAGATTTTCACTTTCAGATGGTTGAAGTCGAAGCGGGTGATAGCGAACTAGGTTATACGGAAGTCACGGCTCCTGAAGACTTTGATATTGGAAAATCAAGTGTCGTCATTAAAGGAGCATATGCGATCTTGTCCAAAATGAAGAATGCAGAAGAGGAAGAGTAAGAGTAAGCCCACAGTATCGGCTAGTCGGAACGCGCCTCATGACAATGCTGGCTCACGACACTGACTGAACCGGGCAGTTTGTTTATCTTGGATAAAATTTGAGGATCACGAAAATCAATCCGGCTGCCGCATTAAAATCAATGATATGACAGAAAGAAACGTACGCAAGGAAGGCTTCACCATCGTTGCAGTTGCGCTTATTCTTATTAGCATTGCTTCCAACGGGCAGGAGAATTTGCTTCATTCCGATAGTCTCAAACAAGAACTGACACTAGCATCATCGGTTATTGATAGTATGCACATTCTTTTGGCGCTATCAGATGCATCTAACACTGATTCTGGCTTGAAGTACAGTAAACAGGCCTTAATCCTAGCCGAGAAAAGCCAAGATAGACAGCAGATCATGACGTGCCTGATAAAGGTGGCGTCCCTTTATTCCAGGATGGGTAAATATGAGGAAGCAATAAGTATATTATATCAGGCAGTGAACATCGGTCAAAACGAAAACTATTCTAAGCTTCTGTCGGACAGTTACCTTGAGCTCAGCATCGCCTACTGGCGCCAGCAAAAGTTGGATTCAGCCCGTTCTGTTTTAAATAGAAGCCTTGCCCTTTTTAAAGGGCATGAAGAAGCGAGTGAGGGTTTTGTGCATAATATGCTGGGAAATGTCGCCAAAGAGGAAAACAATTTTGAGTCCGCTTCGGCGCATTACCTGACTGCGGTAGCGATATTTGAAAAATATAGAGACAATAACGGACTCGCACAAAGCTTATCCAACATCGGTAATATTCAATACCTGCTCGGCGACTACGATAAAGCGGAAACTTATGCGTTACAAAGCCTCGAAATAGCTAAAAAGCTGAACAAACAATCGTCTATCGCGTACGTGACCAGGTTATTGGGAAGAGTCTATCGCAAGCAGAAACGCTTCGAAGAAGCTTTAAAGAATTACACTTTAGCATTGCAAGTGTATAAAAAAATAGGCGAGCGAAGAGAATTATGTGAGACTTATACAAATATTGGAAACATCCATTTCGAACTGGAGGATTTTAGACAAGCCCTCGTCTATTATTCGAATGCTCTGAAGGTTAGCAGGTCAATGAAGGATTCGGTAGGAATGGCTTATGGTCTTAACGCTACTGCCATCACCAAACACAGCCTTGGCAGACCCGACGATGCGATTTTATTTCTTGATTCGGCGATGTTTTTTGCTAACAAAAAGCGATTACTGCCGTTGTTGATGGATGGATACAAAATGAAAAGTGACATCTACGTCGAACGTAAGAATTTTCCGCTTGCCTTTCAAAATCATGTGCTTTATACTAACGTGAAGGACAGCCTGTCGCTGCTCCGAAATACAGACGCCTCAAATGAACTTGAAGCCAAATATCAGAATGAAAAAAAACAAAATGAGATAAACACGCTGTATGCCGAAAATAAAATTAACGCCCTGGAGTTGGAGAAACAACGTACTCAACAAATTTACCTCATTGGTATTTCATTGCTTTCGGCAGTATTGATCGGTGTGCTTTATAATCGCTACCTGATTAAGCAGCGGAGTGCCGAAAAATTGAAGCAGTTGGATTCTGCTAAGTCACGGTTCTTTGCAAACATATCTCATGAGTTTCGCACTCCGCTCACGCTAATATTGGGCCCGTTGCAAAAATATCTTTCACAACCTGACACCGAGCTGCCGGCAGACGACATTCGTATGATACATCGCAACGCCACGCGACTGCATGTGCTGATCAATCAACTCCTCGATCTATCCCGGATTGAATCTGGAAAAATGAATTTACAAGTTGAAGAAATTGATCTCCGTGGTCTGCTACTTACCCTGTGTTCTGCATTTCAATCTCAAGCGGATCAGCGGAAAATTGATTATCAGGTAGTCCTGCAAGCGAACATCAGCAGCGGTTTCTGTGATGTCGATAAACTAGAGAAGATTATCTATAACCTCATCTCCAATGCCTTTAAGTTTACTCCGGATGGCGGTCGCATCACTGTCGACGTGCGTAAGGAATCCAAACTGACAATACAAGTGCGCGATGATGGAGTTGGAATATCAATGCAGCACATTAAGTCAATTTTTGACCGATTTTACCAGGTAAATGACTCGTCCACGCGTTCCAGTGAAGGCACAGGCATCGGGTTAGCGCTAGCGCGTGAATTAGCCGAGGTCCATCATGGAAATCTTACCGTAACCAGCAAGGAGGGATCGGGCACGGAGTTCGTTCTCACTTTACCAGTCGAGCGGCATCAATATGCACCGGCGGATTTTTCGCACTCCGGCATCAAACCAAGTAAAACCAATTCGTCGCCCTATGCTTTATCAAATTCACAGGGCGAAGAAATGACATGCCTGATGGAAAATGAAGAACGGCCTCTTATTTTAGTCGCTGAAGACAATCACGATATGCGATCATTTATTCGCGATATTCTTAAAACCGACTATAGAATCGTTGAAGCTGAGGATGGTTTGCAGGCGTGGGCAAAAGCTGTGGACAAGGTTCCTGACCTTGTGATCACCGATGTGATGATGCCCGGGATGGATGGTTCAGCATTATGTGAAAAATTGAAAGATACGTTAGCAACCAGTCATATTCCTGTTGTGATGCTGACAGCCAAAGCTGGCCGGGAAAGTAAGCTTGACGGTTTACATCGAGGCGCCGATGACTACCTTGTGAAACCCTTTGATGTTCACGAATTGAAAGTACGCGTACTTAATCTCATCGAGCAACGGGCAAAACTACGGAAGCTGTATCGTCAGGAAATTACACTTCAACCCAAGGACATTGTTGTCACGTCAGTCGACGCCCATTTTATTCAAAAAGTTTCGGCGATTTTAGAAACTGAGTTCTCTCATTCCCACTTTGGTGTGGAGGAATTAAACAAAGAGATTGGACTAAGTCGGATGCAACTGCATCGTAAGCTGAAAGCGTTAACCGATCAATCGCCGGGGGAATTTATACGGCACTTCCGGTTGGAGAAAGCCAAACAATTTCTGGCAATTAAAGGCGCACAGGTTAGCCAAGTAGCCTACGATTCGGGATTTAGCAATGTCTCGCACTTTAGCAAAAGCTTTAAAGACCATACAGGCACGACACCCACAGAGTTTATTTCAAGCACTCGCGTTCTTGTATACCAGGCATGCGAGGATCCGAACCGAGCCTCGACTGAAAAAAGCATACTGCCTTTCAACAACAGAACCAATCAGCCCGGAAAGTGGTCAGAGAAGAAAAGCCCCACACGAAAAAGTGAAAAGTGAAAAGTTCGCGGCGGTCCCGTTGGTTGCGTCCCATAGGCCAAGGCAATGCAAAATTAGGAAGAAGAGGGAGTTGTTCCCTCATCGCACAAAGTTTACTTGCGCCAGTGCCTATGACGAACTTCAGGCACGCTGTCGCCACGCTTCCGCGCACTTCACCCGCACAGGATTCACTTTGTTCTTCCAACTTTTCGGGCCGTCAGTGTGTCAAATGGGTGTAAGGCGGGCTTGGTTATTGATCAGCGTAATGTTGGTACCTTCCATGCCCACGAATACGGGTTTCTTTTTTCGATCCTAAATTTATTCCGTATCACTGTATGACAAAATATTGCCCCTGGCACGTGGTTTCCCTTATTTCGGCAATGTCCCTGTCGGGATGCTTCCGCGATGGGGAACGGGAAAGTGACCTCTTAGTCGATGGTTACCGTCCTCATTATGGTTCTCAAGCCCTGAAAGAGATCGCGCTTGTGGAGTCACAAGAGCTGAACAATCCCGGAAAAATCTATACGTACAAAGATTTCCTATTGGTCTGTGAGATCAATGAGGGTATCCATGTCTTTGACAATGCCGACGGAAAGTTTCCCAAACCCGTTGGCTTCATCCGGATCGTAGGCAATTCGGACATGGCTATTAAGGATGACGTGCTCTATGCTGATCACATGGGTAATCTGGTTGCCATTACTATTGACGATTTCAAAACCATCAGTACAGCAGGCACACTCCCACTTCAAAACTGGAACCGCGGACTTCCTCCTCCGGCCGGATTTCATTTTGAATGTGTTGATGAATCCAAAGGCCTGGTGATCGGCTGGGAGAAGGTACCCCTACAAAATCCTTCCTGCTATGCAATTAATTAAACCGATCATATTGGTAATTGGTGCCGCGCTATTGGCGTGTGAATCAGACACAGATAGTGAAAACGGTGATTCTGTTGGTCAGGGTGGCTCCATGACGCGCTTCGCTGTCTATGAAGAGTATTTGTATGTAGTGGATCATTCGACATTGAATATTTTTAACATTCATGATGATAGCTTTGAAAAGGTCGGCGAAGTACCTGTTGATGGCACACTTGAAACAATCTTCGCCAGCAACGGATATCTATACCTTGGTGCGATGGACGGCATGTACATTTTCAGCCTTGAGCAACGGGCCGAGCCATCATTTCTTTTTCGCTATGCACACATTATTTCATGCGATCCGGTATTTGTCCAGGCTAACCGGGCATTTGTCACATTAAGCACGGGTGCCAGCTGCAACCGAGGCTCGAATGCTCTGGAAATAATTGACATCACGGATCCCTACGCACCTGTTCTCATTCAGAACTATCCTATGTTATCGCCGGGAGGGCTTTCAGTTGACGGCAACCTTTTATTTCTATGCGAAGGAAGTAATGGCTTCAAGGTGTACGACATTAGCAATGAAAAGGATATACAACTGCTCACCCACCTGACAGACTTTCATTCCTACGACGTGATTGCGCGGAACGGTACACTTATTGTCACAGGAGAAGACGGTATATTTCAATACTCGTATGATACGGTTACCGGCGCACTTGAATCACTCAGCTCCATCCCGGTTTATCGCGCTGAGTTATAGAATATGAGGTTTTTTATTGCACCTGTAATGCTCATGGCTTTTAGTGGATCGGCACAGGATTCGCTGCTGTTTAAACGGTTTGTACCACGGCATGCGATCAAAATCAGTCCGTTTCACCTTGTAGGCTTCTACCCCACCTTTCAGCTCTCATACGAGACGCGCGTGGCAAATAGATTCACCGTACAGGCCGAAGGTGGTGTGGTGTTTGACAATGCCTTTGAGGAAGACGAAGACTTTCAGGATAAGCGAGGTGCAAAAGCAAAACTGGAACTGCACTATTATGTTTTGCCCAGCGCCAGGGCTAAGATGATATCCTATCTGGCGATGGAGCTCTATTGGAATGCAGTGAATTTTGATCGCCGTCAAGTCCAGCAAGAATGCTACGACGTCGAATGCAATCATACCTACACGCGGGAATTTGACTATAAGGTAACGTACAGGGAACCAGGGTTTGGTTTGAAGGTGGGTTTTGTGAAATATTTTTCACGGTTTCTATTCATGGATATCAATTCAGGCTGGCGAGTAAGGTTTGTTGATTATACAGACCCCTTTAGCACGGCGGAAGACGCAATCAACAGCTGGCTGCCGCCGATACCCAATGAAACAGACCGAGTTAGTCTGTCGCCAATAGTGGGGATCCGCTTCGGATACCTTTTTCGTCCGCGAAAGTAAAAGCACCAACGTAAGCCTTTAGTGACGCTGCCTTACGCAACAGGCTTATCATTTAGAAGGTAGGCGATCATTTTCTGAGATTGTATGGCTTCATCTTGCTGTGCCACACCTACCGGCACATTTTTAGAATACTCATCAATAAGCACAGCTTGCTGGTTATCGTTAAGTTGATAGTGAAGCATCTTGATCAATTCCTGCTTCATGGCAGCGTTATGAATAGGAAAACATACCTCAACTCTACTATAGATATTCCGATTCATCCAGTCAGCAGAACCGAGAAAGAGATCCTGCCCACCATTGTTATTAAAAAGAAATACCCTTCCATGCTCCAGGTATCGATCGATGATTCGAATCACCCTGATATTTTCGCTCATGCCAGGTATGCCTGGAATAAGACAGCA
>JANNPM010000298.1:0-4159 GCA_031400145.1 Chryseolinea sp.
TATAGTCGTAACCAGGCAGCAGGGTTTTGCTGCATCCGGTTGCATTGTCGTCAACTCGCTTGAGAGCGGACTTGAAATCGCGAGACAAAGTAAAGAAAAGGAGGCATTCGTTATCGGGGGCGCAGAAATTTATGATCTCGCATTTTCGTCAGCTACCAGGCTTTATCTGACGGAGATCAAGGCGGTAATTGATGGAGATACGTTGTTTCCGGAATTCGATAAAGCGCAATGGAAAGAAGTTTCCCGGCAACATCATTCAAAAGATTTGTCACACGCTTATAGCTTTGACTTTGTAATTTATGATCGAAAGCCCGGAATTTAGTAACCAGTCTTCTCAGAAGGTACGCCTGCGATGATCGAACTAGGAGGCAAAATTGTATGGATCACCGGCGCATCCTCCGGAATCGGAGAGGCGGTAGCCTATGCGTTAGCCAGGAAAAAGGCAAAGCTGATTCTTTCGGCAAGAAGAACAGAAGAGCTTAACCGTGTAAAAAACAGGTGTGCGGAACTGTCCGGAGAAGGGGTTCAGACCTTAACGGCTGACCTGACGGACGAAGCCTCTTTGCCAGGAATTACAGTGGAAGCAATTAAGTGCTTCGGTCACATCGATATCCTGATCAATAACGGTGGAATCAGTCAGCGAAGTATAGTGCATGAAACTTCGATCGAAGTTTTCCGCCGCTTGATGGAAGTCAACTTCTTTGGTGCCGTATCGCTTACCAAAAATCTGATCCCGCACTTCATCCAACGGGGACAGGGGCATTTTGTGGTGATCAGCAGCGTTACCGGAAAATTCGGCACTCCGTACCGGTCGGGCTATGCTGCCTCGAAGCATGCCCTGCATGGATTTTACGATGCCGTCCGGGCTGAATACTTCAAGCACAATATTATAGTAACGATGATTTGTCCGGGTGTGATTCATACACCGATCTCCGTTTCAGCGCTAAAGGGCGACGGTACGGAAAACAAAAAAATGGATCCATTGCAGGCAAAAGGAATGCCGGTGGAACAGTGCGCCGCGCGCATCGTTCACGCTACCGAACACCAGAAACAGGAAGTTTATATCGGCGGAAAAGAAGTAGCGCTCCTTTACATTAAGCGATTTTTTCCTGGATTGTTCTCGATAATCGTCAGGAATGTCGCGGTGAGGTAATATGGCTAAGGCTGTAAACTGGATTAAATTCCGTTAGCTATTTGTCGTCTTTTGCGAACCACACTACGCGTAATCGCGCAAGTGCTGGCAAATGCGCATGCTAATGGTTTGCGCGACTATTTTACTTTTCACGCCGTATTTTGACATGTCTGTAAATCATTTCCGAGATTGCCGCCATTGTCCGGACTGCGGCCTGCTCATCAGTAAATTCCTTTGACAAGAGAACCAGCACATAGCGACGTCCGTTAGGAAGGATCACAATACCTGCATCGTGATGTATACCTTTAATCGATCCCGTCTTGTGAGCCACGCTCACATCGTCTGGCAGCCTGGCCGGAATAATGTCATTAAATTTTTGATCTAGCAGAATGTCAATCATCGCCTCGGACGCCTCGCGACTAACAGCCTCTCCCCTGGCCAGGGCGCTGTAGATCAACATCAGGTCGTAAGCGGTCGTTGTATTGTTCATGCCTTTTCTAAAAGCCGCATTATCCTCCACGCCACGCAACACCTGTATGTCCTTCGCACCTAAACTTGTCATAGTCTTCATAACCTGTTTGGCACCGACCAGCTCAATCATGATATTGGTAGCCAGATTGCTGCTCACAATTATCATATCGTACATTAGCGCGTAAATCGTTTTCTTTTTACGAGTCAATGTGTAAAGTTCGCGTTCACTGTCATCCTCCGGAGACAAAGAAAAATGGCTGCTATCGGCTATGCTCGTAAAATCGTTCTTTATCTCGATGGAGTCATTGAGAGAAAACTTCCCTTCCTGTACCTGCTTATATACTTCAATCATCACAGGTGTTTTCATGGTACTCGCAGCGTGAAACACTTCGTGCTCCCTGATAAGGACCTCGTGTTGGGTGCTAAGGTCTTTAAAGGCGACTGCAAAGGTCCCCGAAACGCCGCTCAGTTCCTTTTCAATATTTCTTTTCAACATCTTCTGAGAGGATTGACATGCAGTAAAGAAAAAAGCGCCTATAAGGCAGAAAAGGTTTGGATTAATCATTTAGTAATTTAGAGTAGCGTGCTTTTTCGAAAGATAGCGAAGGCCTACCGGGTATGCCAATATTTAACGCCCCAGGGCTCCATAACTTTTCAATTTTCACTAACTCTGTATCTCCCCACCAAGGGAAAGTGATCCGTTAAATTCACCTCATACCTGATCTTCAATGCCATCGATTCCACTCGCGGTGTATAGAACTGATTGTCTATACGAAGCATCTTAAGCGTCTCGCCGTTGTAGGTAAATCCGAATCCCCGGCCTGATTCTTCAAAAGCGTTCTGCATATAACGCTTCAGGTACTGGTACGAGTAAGAATAAGGCATATCGTTAAAATCGCCAACGCATATTACCGGGTAAGGTGAACCTTTGACAAAAGCCGCCAACCTTTTCACTTGTTTACTGCGCTCGAAGACTCCCGACTTAAGCTTGGTCAAAAGCGAACGGGTCGTTTTTCTTACAGACGCCAGGTCGCGTTTATTGCGCGGATCATACTGGCTCAGACCCATGGACTCCAGATGGACATTAATTATTCGAACAGTATCTTTACCTATCTTGATGTCGGCATAAGCTACGCGGTTAAAGCCGTGGTTGCTACTCAGGATCTCGCCATGGCCTGCGATCGGGAACTTTGAAACAATAAGGATCCCTGCCCTTGAATATTCAGCGTGAGATTTATCCTCTTCCTCGGAAAAATAAAAAATCCGGTTTAGCTTCTTTAGTTGCCCCGTTACATCAAATTCTTTACTCCAGGGATAAGTAGCAAACTCCTGATAGCATTGAATATCCGTATCGGGATGCAGTATCATGTTTTTCAATTCGATCCTCGCACTATCCCGATTTTTATGCGCGGACTGCCTCATCCGGTCGCCTCCAAGATTATGGTTCAATACCGTGAACGACGGCGCACCTCCGGTGCTGTTCTTGAGATATCCCTTAAAGCCCACGGTTCCGATCATATACGGAACTCCGATGATCATGGGAATGGCGTAATAAATGGAAGATTTCTTTCGCATTATTAACGCCGCGATGAGCAATGTCGTATTCGCTACCATCGCCACGGGTATGATAAAAATAGTAAACCAGAGATTATACTTTTCTGAAGGCGGGATTCTGCCGGTTGCATAAAGAAGCGACAACAGGACGGCAGCTATAAGGTTGAAGTACTTCACTTACGTTATTGAAATGGAAATATCTGAATGGCTATCACAAATTACAGATTGCTATTATCATACGTTATCGTGTTGTTGATCGCCGTCATCCGCGGAGCTGATAAATTTCGGAGTGCTCCTGTTTTTTGAAACCTGCTCGTAAGCGTAAGCAATAGTAATCAGATCCTGCTCAGCGTAAGGCAAGCCAAGGAAGGAAATTCCCACTGGTAGTCCGAATACCAGCCCCATGGGTACAGTAATGTGAGGATAACCGGCGATGGCCGCGGGACTGTACACACCATAGCCCGTAAAAAAATCTCCATTGACGAGATCCGTGCACCATGATGGTCCATTAGTAGGACCGCAGATAGTATTCAGCTTCTCCTCCTTCAAAAAGTGGTCCAATGCTTTACGTGTGATGGATGTTATTTTAGCAAGCGCCTCGCGATACTCTTTGCTGTCCAGCCCTGCTTTTTCCTGCGAGCTTTCCAGTATATCCTGTTTGAAATATGGCATTGCTTCTGCTTCATGGCTGGCATTAAAGGCAATGATGTCCTGAAGTGTTTTTACCTTCGCATTGGCGCTGGACAAATAGCGGTTCAGTCCGTCCTTGAATTCATATTGCAGCACCAGGAAGGGAGATGGGGAAAGACCATTCACCATGGCCATGAAATCGATCTCAATTATTGTTGCACCCTTGGACCGCATTGCATCAAGAGCGTTTTGAAGAAGTCTATCCACGACTTCATGTCCTTTGAGCATGGACTTTTCGACGCCTATCCGCTTACCTGCAAGCCCGTTGATATCCAAAAATTTCGTATAGTCTTTCTGGGTCTTTCCTTCACC
>JANNPM010000435.1:0-7937 GCA_031400145.1 Chryseolinea sp.
GTTTCAAACCCTTCGGAGATCCTTATCTCACAAAAGGAAGGCAAGATCAGCGGGGCGACCATCGGCGCCACCATCGAAGGCAATCGACCCTTGCTGATAGAGATCCAGTCGCTGGTGAGTCCGGCCTCCTATGGCACGCCGCAGCGAACACCGACCGGGTTCGATCAAAAGCGATTGAACATGCTGCTGGCAGTGCTGGAGAAGCGGTGCGGGTTCAGAATGGGAACACAGGATGTGTTCCTTAACATGGCGGGCGGAATAAAGGTAGAGGATCCTGCGATTGACCTGGCAATATGCATTTCGATGATCTCCTCTATGGAAGAAATACCATTATCAGATAAAATATGCTTCGCTGCAGAAATCGGATTAGGCGGTGAGTTGAGGGCGGTCAACAAGATCGAACAACGAATCAGCGAAGCTGAAAAGCTTGGGTTTCAGGAAATATATATTTCGAGATACAATCAAAAAGGATTAGATACCAAAAAATCCAGGATCATCGTAAAGTCATTCGGAAAACTCACGGAGGTATTCGAAGACTTATTTGGATAATCATCTACTGCGAATAAACCATAACCCAAATTTCGCCATGGAAAGCTTTTTTGCTGACACATTAGGCGTACCTGAGAATATCTTCAGTTACGTGATCTTGCCACTGTTGATTTTTAGCGCCCGAATCTTCGATGTATCAATCAACACGATCAGGATCATTTATGTATTGGGGGGAAGGCGGTGGACCGCTACGATGATGGGATTCTTTGAGTCTTTTATTTGGTTGATGGCCATCAGCCAGATCTTTGGACACCTCGATAACTGGATCTGCTACATCGCGTACCCTGCAGGATTTGCCACGGGTATCTTCGTCGGAATGATTATTGAGGAACGCATCGCTTATGGAAAAGTCATTGTGAGGATTATTACAAGAAAGGATGTAACACAATTGATAGATTATTTAAATAAGAATGACCTGCGATTCACGCACGTAAACGCACAGGGACCAGACGGTCATGAGAACCTGGTATTTACGGTGCTGGAGCGCGAACGTCTCGAAGATGTTCTTTATAAACTGAGAGATATTTTGCCAACGGCGTTTTACACGGTTGAAAAAGTCAACCGCGCTACAGAAGTAGGAACTTTAAGTGAAGAGACTTCACGCTGGAGTATAGCCACCTGGTTTAGGAATGTGATCAGATGATGATCAACAGACAAGAATTACTTTTCGCGCATCATGCTGAGGATATCATCAACATACTCACGCGAGTTGGCAAGGCGGGGAACTTTGTTCTGACCACCTAGCTTTCCTCTTCGTTTCATCCAGTTGTAAAATGTTCCTTCGAGTACGCTGTGAACTTTGGGCGCGATCAGTGCAAGATTATAAGAACGTTTCGCGTCGTAATCTGAATTGATAGCCCGAAGGGTTTCGTCCAATACCCTGGAAAATTCAGTCAGGTCTTTTGGTGCAACTTTAAATTCAATGATCCACTCATGCCCCCCCTTTCTCGTTTCCTCAAGATAAATAGGAGCGGCGGTAAAATTGTCAATTACGGCGCCCGTGGCTTGACAAGCTTTTGTTATAGCAGCTTCAGCGTTCTCCACTATCAATTCTTCGCCAAAAGTATTGATGAAGTGTTTTGTTCGTCCGGATATCTTGATCCGGAAGGGAAATGTCGAAGTAAATTTGATGGTGTCGCCAATGTTATATCGCCATAATCCAGAATTGGTCGAAATCACCATCGCATAATTCTTGTCGAGCACCACGTCTCGGAGGCTAACGGTGCGAGGATATTCCATCTCTATCTCCTCCGTTGGAATAAATTCGTAGAATATTCCATAGTCAAGCATAAGAAGCATTTCCTCAGAATTTTTCTGGTCCTGTATACCGAAGAAACCTTCGCTTGCATTGTAGGTTTCCCAATACATCATCTTGTCGGAGGGGATCAAACTTTGAAACAGGGAGCGGTACGGGGTGAATGCAACAGCGCCGTGAAAAAATACTTCGAGGTTAGGCCATATCTCGAGTATGTTGTCTTTCTTCTCAAGCTGTACGATTTTTTGAATGAGCAATAACGTCCACGTTGGCACGCCGGCAATATTGGTTACATTTTCCTTCGCCGTCTCCCGTGCGAGCTTTTCTATTTTCTCTTCCCAATTGTCCATCAGCGCGGTTTCAAGGCTGGGGGTCCTGATGAACTGCGCCCATGGTGGAAGGTTCTGCATAATCACAGCGGAAACATCGCCATAAAAAGATGATGCAGTGGGATCCAATTCGTTGATTTGGTGACTTCCGCCGACGGCCAATCCCTTGCCATTAAATAACTTGGTATCCGGCACGCTATTGACATAAAGAGAAAGGAGATCCTTACCTCCTTTAAAATGACAATCTTCCAGACTTTCCTGGGAAACAGGAATGAACTTGCTTCGTGCATTTGTGGTGCCCGAAGATTTTGAGAACCACTTTATTTCAGATGGCCAAAGTATATTTCGTTCCCCACGCATAGTACGTTCAATCATCGGATGCAGCTCTTCGTACGTTTGTATCGGGACGCGATCCTGAAATTGCTCCAGACTTTGTATACCTGCAAAGTCGTATTTATTGCCAAATTCAGTATGCTTAGCTGTTTGAATCAGCTTTTTTAGTAATTCATCCTGAACCTCATTAGGGTACTTCATGAAAAGCTCAATCTGATGAATGCGCTTCTGCATTACCCAAGTGAGAATAGAATTGATCAGGCCCATGGTTGTGTACACATACTTCAAAAGTAACAAAGTTGCTGTGATGTTACCTTTTGTTCAATGGAAGAAGTAATAATTACTTGGCTTCAGAAGGATCTTGCCAATGGTCAGTGTTGTGAATAGTTGACTTGGATCTTCGCAATTCAAAATTTTGCCCGAGATATACTTTGCGAACCTGTGGATCACTCGCTAATTCTTCGGCGGTACCAGCCTTGAAAAGCTTTCCATCCACCATCAGGTATGCGCGATCAGTGATATATAGCGTTTCGTCAACATTGTGATCGGTGATAAGAATTCCAATGTTTTTATTTTTGAGCCTCGAAACAATTGACTGAATTTCTTCCACCGCAATGGGATCCACACCGGCAAAAGGTTCGTCAAGCAGCACGAACTTTGGATCGACCGCAAGGGCGCGGGCAATCTCTGTCCGCCGCCGCTCTCCGCCTGACAAGGACATACCCATGTTGTTTCTTACTTTGTGAAGACTGAATTCGTCAATTAGCTGATCAACTTTATTCTTTCGTTCCTGTTTGGTAAACTTGCGCATTTCCAGGACCGAAAGAATATTCTCTTCTACGGTAAGTTTGCGGAAAACGGAAGCCTCCTGTGCAAGATAGCCTATGCCCTTGCGCGCACGTTGATACATGGGTAACTGGGTTATCTCTTCATCGTCTAGGAAGATCTGGCCCTGATTGGGTTTGATAAGGCCAACCATCATATAAAACGATGTCGTTTTCCCCGCGCCATTTGGTCCAAGCAAACCAACGATCTCTCCCTGGTTGACGTGCACCGATACATCATTTACAACGGTCCGCGTTTTGTATTTTTTTATGAGGTTTTCTGCGCGTAGAACCATGTTAACAGAATTTGATGTCTTTAATCCTTAATTGAACCGAAGTGATTCCGTTGTAAGTGTTCTCCTCTATTGTAAACGCGATTTTAAAATGATCACGCGCTGCCAGCCTGGCATAATGTTCAGCCAGGTCAAATCCAACAGCATGAAAAACATTTTCGCAGTTATGTTGACTGGCAAGGAACCTTACGTGGCGATCCTTAAACGAGGACAATGACTTAAGAACATAGATTCCGCTTGCTTCAAAGACGGGGCGAGGGTTCTCCGGTCCAAAGGGAGCCATTTGCTTCAGGATTCGAATGAACTTTGGAGTGATCATATCAAAATTAATTGACACATCCATTTCGAGCACCGGTGTCAGCATGTCTGAGGTGATTGAAGAAGAAACCACCTCTTCGAACTTTTGTTGAAAAAGTTCGAGATTAGATTGGTCGAGGGTGAGGCCGGCAGCATATTTGTGCCCACCGAACTTCTCAAGCAGATCGCTGCATTCAAGGATGGCGCCATAGAGATCGAAACCATTCACACTTCGGGCGGAACCAGTAATTTTGTTATTTGATTCGGTCAGGATCACTGTTGGGCGGTAGTATTTCTCAACGCATCTAGCAGCAACTATGCCAATCACACCCTTATGCCAGGTATTCTTAAAAAGCACAGTGGATTTCGCCGCACGCATCGTCGCATTGCCCTCGATCATGGCAAGTGCCTCTTCGGTAATGTCGGAGTCAAATTGTTTGCGGACTTCGTTCTTCAGATTAATGTTTTCGGCGAGTACATTCGCTTCTGTTGCTGTGCTTGCATTTAAGAGTTCGACGGCGGCGCTCCCATGAGAGACACGTCCGGCGGCATTGATACGCGGGCCAAGGGTGAACACAATACCCGAGACATCAAGGTCGCTTTTTTTTGCCGAGATTTGCTTTAATGCCTTTAATCCTGGAACGGGATTTTCATTCAATTTTTTTAAAACGAAGTGAGTAAGGATAAGGTTCTCACCCGTGATGGGGACAATATCTGAAGCGATGCTCACAGCAACAAGATCCAGGTATTCAAACACCTGCTCTTCATCGGCGTATCGCCTGGCATAAGCTTGCATAAATTTAAAACCGAGGCCACATCCGCTTAATTCCTTGTAAGGGTAATCACAGTCTGATTGTTTGGGATCGAGGACCGCGACGGCATCGGGGACGCGCAGGTCCGGAAGATGGTGGTCGCAAATGATAAAATCTATACCTTTCTTTTTTGCAAGGCTAACCAGCTCAGCTGATTTAATCCCGCAGTCTAATGCGATGATAAGGGTACAGTTACTTCTATCGGCCCATTCGATTCCCGCCAACGAAACGCCATAACCTTCCGTATTGCGATCAGGGATATATACATCACAGTGTAAATGAAATTTTCTGAGGTAACTTGAGACAAGAGCCACCGAAGTTGTACCATCCACGTCGTAGTCTCCATAGATGACAATTTTTTCATTTTCAACGATGGCCTTGTGTAACCGCTCAACGGCATCTTCCATGCCCTTCATTAAGAACGGATTGAGAAGTTCCGTCAGCGATGGCCGAAAGTATTTACGGGCGCTTTCATAATCTGTAATGCCTCGCTGTAAAAGAATTGCGGACAAAGATGTGTTGATATTTATGGAAGTGGATAATGCGGCGATCTGCTCCTGTGCAGGAATTTCTCTGATCAGCCACCTTTTCTCCATGTTACTTTACTTGAATTACCATGCTCCCCTTTTCGCCGGATACTCCTGATTTATTGTACTGACCTGGTTCGCCGTCCTTGCCATTTCTCTTTGAGGGACCAAGGCCAGCAGCTCCATGATAACCGCCTTTTCCGGAAGGACCCGCAACTCCTCCTCCTAATTGCACGATAACCTTTTGCGCGAGAATGAGGTCCTTGAAATTCTGAGGCTTCGGCACATTGATTTGCACTGACCCTCCGTTACCACCATTCCCCCCGGGACCTGCCATTCCGCCATTGGCGCCGTTGCCCCCGTTGCAATGCCTCGTGCCAGAGCTTCCGCCTCCGCCGTTACCACCACTTCCACCCTTTCCACCGTTGCCTCCAGATACGTCTATTGTGAGATGATCCAGGATCGTAACTCTATCGAAATAAATAAAAAGATTTATACCACGTGTGCCGTCGAGACCCGTTGTGCCTGCTTTTCCCGGAGTACCATTAAGGCACGGTCCCGCAGGCGTGACACCATTTGCGCCATTCCTTCCCGGTTGCCCGCTAACTCCTTTTGCATCAATTACGCAGTCTTTCCCAAACCTACCTACCTTTACACGAAGAAAGTTTTCCGGTTTAAGCTTGTTCATGACCAATCGCGATGAATCCATCATAATCAGTGTATCGGCCACGAGAATATCCGAATTCTGAAGTGTATAGACTTCTTTTGATTTAATGACCAGCTTCGATACTCTTACCTGTGCGTGGACACTACCCGCAACCAATAACAAGAGAAAACCGAATCGCCGCATATATGGCAAAAATAGTGAATTTGGTGCGGCCTATAGACAAAGAAAGCAATGCTAATTGCACTGCTTCCCTAACGATACCATCCAATGCGCCTAGTTGGCGCTCTCAGCGGGCTTATCACCCACGACGCCTTCAAGCACATCTTTTATTTCTACGCGCTGTCCCTCTTTATAAGGGACAATCCAGGCATCCTTCACGCCCATTTCACGCATGTATTTCTTAAAAGTATCCGCTTCCCAATAATCGCGAAAAATTCCAATTGTCAACTTTTGGGGTTCACCATCTTTTGCTTCGCCACCGAAATTAGGATTATTGTCAAAGTATTTAGCAAGGTCCTTGTTCTTAAATGCGCCAATCTGCACTTTGAACACCACTCCTTTCGAAAAATCCATCGAGTTAGCAGGCGCTTGCTTCATTTGCTCGAGCTCCGCCTGGGAAGCAGCAAGCTGACTCCTCATTTGTGATAATTCATCTTCCATCGCAGCGATCTTGGTGTCCTTTTCAGAAATCGTCCCCTGCATCTGCGTTATCTTTTGCGTTTGATCCGAAACGGTGTTGTCGGCCACTTGCTTGTCTTCAGTTAGCTGCTTAAGTGTCGCAGGGTTTTTAGCAAATTGCTTTGCCTTCTTTTTCCATTCTTTCTTTTCTTTCTTTGAAAGCTGCGCGAAGGTCTGCGTTGAAGCAAGCATCAGCGCAAGGCAGAACAAGAATACTATTCCTTTTTTCATTCTAAGTTGGTTAAAAAATGAGGTCGGTTAAAAAATCACATTAAATGTACAAATATTTTGTTAAAATGCTTATATGGCCTAAAGCCCTCCAACCATTTTCTCGGGTCTTACCCACTCATCAAACTGCTCAGACGTAAGGAGTCCTAACTCCACCGCCGCTTCACGCAATGTCTTATTTTCCTTGTGCGCTTTCTTGGCAATCCTCGCGGCGTTCTCATACCCTATATGGGTGTTGAGCGAGGTCACAAGCATGAGAGAATTTTCCAGGTGCTGACGGATGATTTTTTCATTGGGCTCGATACCTTCAGCGCAACGGTCATTGAAAGAAACGCACGCGTCGCCCAGTAGTCTGGCACTCTGCAGAACATTGACGGCAATGACGGGCTTAAATACGTTAAGTTCAAAGTGGCCTGTAGCACCGCCGATAGATACCGCCACATCATTCCCCATAACCTGCGCACAAACCATAGTCAATGCTTCAGGCTGTGTGGGGTTAACCTTTCCTGGCATAATAGATGAGCCGGGTTCATTGTCGGGAATAATAAGTTCTCCAATACCTGAACGTGGCCCAGAGCTTAGCATACGTATATCATTTGCAATTTTCATCAACGACACGGCCGATCGTTTCAGGGCGCCCGAGAGATCCACCATCGCGTCATGCGCCGCAAGGGCTTCGAATTTGTTGGGGGCAGTGATAAAAGGATACCCCGTCAGTAAAGAGATCTTTTGCGCGACCAGCACATCATATCCTTTAGGCGTGTTGAGGCCGGTGCCAACGGCCGTACCACCAAGAGCAAGTTCACGAACCATCTCAAGCGCATTCCTTATCGCGCGGACACTATTGTCAATCTGTTGTACATACCCGGAAAACTCCTGCCCCAACGTCAAAGGTGTAGCATCCATAAAATGCGTTCTGCCTGTCTTTACAACATCTTTAAAGGCCAAGGATTTCCGGTTCAGCGTCTCACGAAGCTTGCCCATGCCAGCCAGCGTAATTTCAACCACCTGTTTGTAGGCAGCGATATGCATCGCAGTGGGGAAAGTATCGTTGGATGATTGTGATTTGTTTACATCATCATTCGGATGCAGGAATTTTTCTTTGTCTTCCAATTCACCTCCGTTCAAAACATGACCTCGATAAG